>JBIOWO010000001.1:0-22230 GCA_044868555.1 Lacipirellulaceae bacterium
CCTGGCCGGCGCCTTCCTGATCACGCCCGGCATGATCACCGACGCCGTCGGCTTCGCCCTGCTGATCCCGCCCATTCGGGCCGTGGTCAAGCGCTACGCCCAGGCCTGGTTCACCCGCCACGTCCAAGTCCAAACCGCAGCCTTCACCGCTGCGTACTCAACCGATAGCAGCCGAACACCGGCGAACGGCAAAATCATCGACGCCCACGTCGTTAGCACCCGCGTCGAAGACGCCACGTAGGTGGCCAAAAATAGTTACTGATTTCGCTTCGCACTTCTGCTAATGTCAATCCTGCACCAAACTGCAAATTGTGCGCGGGTCTCCGACCCCGCACAAAGTGTTCATTGACAATCATCAGAAAGGTGATCGGCTGTCCGCGATTGGCTCGCGGCCAGGATGGATCGTCCTGCGCGTCAACTCTTCGAGTTGCGCGCGGCCGCACGACGACGAGTCGACGAATAACGCCGCACCCAGAAGAATACTGTCCCACCCCCGAGGCCTTATTCAGTGAATATCGCCTCACTGCCACTCTCGAACCTAAACACCACCAACGACTTGCGGCGACGAGGTGGGGCGATATCGACCGAATAAGGCCCCACCGAAAAAATAAAAAAATTAAGTGAGGCGAAATTTACCTCCCTGAAACCCCCGCTAGCTTGCCTCACTGCTGCCAAGTAGGCATTGCAAAACTTCACGGCTGCAGTTGTCTCATCCGAGTCGGTTGCGGCGGCGTCGCGGGGGAAATGTATAGTTAATGTGTGGTGACACAATGGGACGAATTCCGCGGAGCTTGACAATGTCTTCCTTCCGTCATGACCCCGAGCGGGTCATCGACCTCGACCTGGTCCGCTGCACCGAAAACGCCGCCCTGGCCGCCTGGAAATACTTCGGCAAGGGCGACAAGAACCAGGCCGACGCGGCCGCCTCCGACGCCATGCGCGGCATGTTCAGCCTGATCGATTTCAAAGGCCTAGTGCGCATCGGCGAAGGACTCAAGGACGAAGCGCCCGGAATCTTCGTCGATGAAAAAGTCGGCTCCTGGCGCGACGGCGCGATCCCGGCCGCCATCGCCGTCGACCCAATCGACGGCACGACGCTCACCTCGAAAGGCCTGCCCGGGGCGATCTCGGTCCTCGCCGTCAGCACGTGCGCATCGCCCGCCGACGACCCGCAGCACCTGTTCCCGTCGATCCCGTCGCACTACATGGAAAAGTTCGCCGTCGGCCAGGCCGTGGCCGAAAGCGACGTCCGCGTGCGGATCGACGCGCCGCTCGACGCCAACCTGAGCATCATCGCCGGCCAGCTCCGCAAACGGGTCCGCGACCTGGTCGTCGTCGTGCTCGATCGGCCGCGCCACCAGGTGATCATCGACACGCTGCGCAGCGTCGGCTGCCGCGTGCGTCTGATCAGCGACGGCGACGTGGCGGCCGCCATCGCCCCCAGCCTGCCCGACTCGGGCGTCGACGCCTACGTCGGTATCGGCGGCAGCCCGGAAGCAGTGATCTCGGCCGCCGCCATCAAGTGCCTCGGCGGCCAACAGCTGTGCCGCATGTGGCCGAAGGATGACGCCGAGCAACAGCACCTGCTGCAGAATGAGAACTGCACGGCGCAGGACCTGCGCAAAGTCTGGACGGTCGAAATGATGGCCCCCGGCGAGCACCTCATCTTCGCCGCGACCGGAATCAGCGATTCGCCCATGCTGCCCGGCATCGCCTACCGCGACCACCACTGCGTCACGAATTCCATCCTGATGCGGGCCCGCAATCGCACGGTCCGCCGCATCCAGGCCTATCACGACGTGGCCCGCAAAACGATCCGCATGCACTCCACAGGCAAAGAAATGCCGCTATAGAATATAGCCGACCCATCTTGGGTCGATGAATGTCGCACGCACCCAGCCAGGTCGCCACGGCGACTCGCGGTGGCGAGATGGCCGGGCTATTTGCTGGTTTTCTTCTCCAGCAGCACGTGCTGATACAACAGCGCCGCCGCCACTGCCCCGGCGATTGGCGCTACCCAGTAGCACCAGTGCAACGGACCAAAGTAGTGGAACGCGAGCGACGGGCCAAACGACCGGGCCGGGTTCATCGACGCGCCCGTCACCGGCCCGCCGGCCAGCATGTCGAACGTGACCGTCAATCCGATCGCGAACGCGCCGATCTTCACCGCCTTGCCCCGCTCGTCGACCGCCGTCCCAAACATGGCCGTCATCAACAAAAACGTCATGATGAACTCGGCCAGCAGAATCACCGGCACCGTCACGGGCTCGCCGGCCAGCAGGTCGGGCGGCAGCGGAATGCCGAGCTTGGCCGCATCGACTACGCTGTCTGGAAAGATATGCCGGCAAACGCCCGCCCCGGCAATCGCGCCGATCAACTGGCTGATAATGTACGCCACTGCCAATGGCGGCGAAATTCGCCCCGTCGACAGAAAGCCCAGCGTCACGGCCGGGTTGTGATGCCCGCCGCTGATCCCGCCGAAGCAGCTGATCGCAATCGCCAGCGCCAGTCCGTGCGCGAGCGCGATCCCGACCGGCCCCGCGCCGCTGTTGATCGGCGCCGTATTCGACAGTATCGCCGCAATCCCGGCGAAGCACAGAAAGAACGTCCCCAACGCCTCGGCCACCAGTTTGCGTGTCGTATCCATGACACATCCCTCGCCAAACTCCGGGCTCCCCGCTCCCTGCTCGCTGCCATTACAGCTGCGACCGCAGCGCCGCGATCGCCGCCTCGTAGTCCGGCTCGGTCGTCACCTCTTTCACGTACTCGGCGTGCACGACCTTTCCACTCTTATCCAGCACGAACACGGCCCGGCACTCAATCTTCAGCTCCTCGATCAGTGTGCCGTAGTTGGTGCCAAAGTTGCGGTCCTGGTAATCGCTGCCCACGCGCATGTTCTTGATGCTCTCGGCCCCGCAGAACCGGTTCATCGCAAACGGCAGGTCCATGCTCACCGTCACGGCGTTGATCCGGTCGCCCATCGAAGCCAACTGGTCGTTGAACTTCTTGGTCTGCATCGCGCACACGGCCGTGTCGAGCGACGGCACGACGCTCAAGATCGTCGGCTTGCCCTTCACGTCGGCCAGCGAAATCGTCTTCATGCCGCCTTCGAAGAAGTGGACCTTGAAATCGGGCGCAGCCTGCCCGCTCTTCACCTCATTGCCCGCCAACGTCAGCGGAGCGCCCTTGAACGTAATGACTCCCGATCGTCCCATGGTGACACCTCTCTTATCTATTTGGCAGAAAATGCGTGCGATTTCGTTCGGTGGGTCGACGGGCACCGTCGCGTAGCGATGGTCGGCGAGACCCACCTTGTCCCCGCGGCAGCCCCTAAGTATCCGCTTTTGCACGCACCCTGCAAGGGGCGACGGCGGCCCGGCTATCCACCGATCGCCGCCCGATAACAGTATTCAAACAGCAGCTCCCACTCCACCTGCTGAATGTCGAGGCACAAATCGCCCGCGCCGCCAATGCCTAGTGACCTATTGTCAACCCGCGCATTAAATCGTCTCAGCGAGTTCCGTCGGATGAACGCAGAGATATTCCCTCACTTCGAGTTGCATTCGGTCAATCTCCGCCAGAAAACCAGACACCGACGCGTGGTAGTTTTCGGCATTCGTTTCCACGTTACGCAGATGCGATACCTGATCTTGGTACTTCTTGATGCGATCCAGAGTCACTTTCAATTCTTGATCGTTGGCGATCATCGTAGCACTACGGATTGACGATCACCTGTCCGCTTGGCCCGCGAAACAGGACATCCAATCGGTTGAGCACATCCCGCCCCAAAATTCGTTCGTCTCCGTGAAAATCGGCCTGAACCCGGCATGGATAACTGCTGCCATTCAAGTGCGCCCAAATCACGAATGCGAGCGTTGGCGCCGACGAGCGGCCAACACCCCCGATAAAACCGGGAATTCCTTCTGCGGGGTCGAGTTGCAACTGCTGACAATCCGACCACGGCAGCGCGCTCGCATCCGCCCCCGTGTCCGGAATCACTCAATCCATGACCACACCAACTGCCGACACATCTTTACGGAACTCGACCGTCACCACCGGAAGCGCCTCGTCCGGATACTCAGAATCGTAGGCGAATTCCGCACGCCGCATCCGAGTAGGTTCATGCTCGCGCCCCACGGAGACCACG
Organism: Lacipirellulaceae bacterium; assembly: GCA_044868555.1. Classification (GTDB taxonomy): domain Bacteria; phylum Planctomycetota; class Planctomycetia; order Pirellulales; family Lacipirellulaceae; genus JABDGM01. Next base: position 4,148 of record JBIOWO010000001.1, read on the forward strand.
AAGGGATGTCGGCCGGATTGTTGAGCCTTTTGGAAAACCTCCGCGGGACTGGGGCCGAACGCAATCACTTTGCCATCGGCAAACGCGATCCACTGATTTTGGTACTGCGTCAACAAGCCATCGCGCACTTGCCAGTAATCCGTCTCGTTCTTCCGCCAATCTGGATGAACCTGGTGTGCGATGTCCGATGGCAATTCGTCGGCGAAGCTATGCATGACGAAACTCCGCGATCAGCAATTCCCCTTCACATTCTAATCCATGGGACCCGAATTGGTCGAGTCAGCCAAACAACGCCGGTATTCTCGCGGTGCGCGCATTGCTATGCCCCAATCGCCGCCCGATAACAATAGTCAAACAAGAGCTCCCACTCCACCTGCTGAATGTCGAGGCACAAATCGGGGTGCTTCGAGCCGCCGCGCACCACCGACTGGCACAGCTCGACAAACGCGTACGGATCCCACACGCCCTCGGGCGTCAACTTCTCGACGGCCGCCGTGTCGCCGCGGATCGCCGCCAGCTCGCCCGCCCGCTGGCCCAGGAATTCGAACACCTCGTGCTGCCCGACGTGCCGGAACCAATACTTGGCGTTCGCGAAATCGCCCTCGCGCCGATGCAGGATGCCGTGCCAGAAACTGCCACTCGGCGTATCGACCTGCTGACTGATCGCGTGCGACTCATCCAGAAAGTCGTGCACCAACCACACGGCCGCCACACAGCAGGCCCCCATGTCGGCATCCACCGGCTGCGCCGGACCAAACTCGATCTGCGCGTGTGCAAACGCCTTCTCCACCGACAGCTTGTCGAGCGCCGCGAGCGCGGCCCGATCCGGCGCGCCAAACCCCAACGCCCGCCGCCGATCGGTATCGACAAGCGGCCCCAGCACCGGCCCGTACGCATTGGGATCAAACTGGCTCATCGGTAGCCCCGCAATTCATTCGAGCGAAACCACGGATTCCACGGATCGCACGGATAGAATTGATGCGGCAATGCACATTTGAACGAAAACTTCGCCTTGGTGATCCGTGCGATCCGTGAAATCCGTGGTTCATTCTGCCGCTCAGGAATAATCGCCCACCCGCCGCGCGAATCAATCTATCACACACGGCCCCGCGGGTCACGGCAGCCGTTTTTACTCCCGGCTCCGTGCTCCCTGTAATTTCCTTTGCTTTTTTCGCCGGGGCGCGGTACAGTGCGGACGGTTTGCCGCGGCGGGCCGCAAGGGGCAAACCGGCAACAGAGAATCATGGTCTTTTCGGCGCGATTCATTTGTTCGCTGCTGGCCGCATGGCTCTGCGCCCCCGGCCGGCGCCGCCACTTCTCGGCATCGCCCGCGCTCGCCATCGGGTGGCTGGGGTCGAGGCCTGCGGCGAGCTTTGCCGAGCTGCCGAGCCGAGCCCCCAGGAACGCCTGCCCCGCTCTGGCTCCCTGTTCTCTGCTCTCCGCTCCTTGCTCTACGCATCCCATCCATCGCTCCGATCGGAGCGAGGAATTCATTGCTGTATTCCAGTTTTCCCCTTGGAGGCACCCAGCATGGCCACGCGACGCACTTCGCGCCCGACCGCCCAATGGCGGCCCCGGCCCGCGCGCACCCGCAACACCCAATCGCTCTACCGCCGCCCACTGCGCTTCGAAACGCTCGAAGATCGCCGACTGCTGGCGCTGGTGACGGTCACGACGCTTGCCGACTCGATCGATTCCAACGACGGATTGACATCGCTCCGCGAAGCGATCCTCACCACGAACCTGCTTACAGGCCACGACACAGTCAACTTCGATCTTGATCTCACAGCGGAGGGACCAGCGACGATCCTGCTTGCGCGGGGCGAGCTGCCCATTATCGATTCACTCACGGTCGCTGGCCCTGGCGCCGAACTCCTCACAATTGACGCCAGCGGAAACGACAGCGGGGCGCGCATCTTCAATATCGATGATGCAATCGCGAATGTAGCTGACGTGTCGCTCCGCGGCCTAACCCTTACCGGCGGCAAAGCGGCTGGCCCAGGCGGCGCCGTGTTTTCACGCGAGTCGCTTTCGATCGAGAGTTGTACCATTGTTGGAAACTTCAGTTCCGTGACCGGCAGTTTGGGTGGCGGCGGCGTGGCGGCGATTCTGAACCAAGGCGCAAGTATCCACATTGCCGACTCGCTTATCTCCAACAACCGCGCGTCGGGCGGCGGGGGTGGAATTTATCTCGACGTCGCAGCCAATGGCACGGCAACCGTCTCCAATTCGAAACTAAACGGCAATCAGGCCGCCCAATCGGGCGGCGCGATCCTCGTCGCAAACAATTTGGGAGCCGTCGTAGTTCGCGACAGCGAAATCAACGCCAACGCTGCAAATTCGAGCGGTGGCGGAATCTCCTCGAACGGCAACCTGACCATTGAGCGTTCGACGTTCGTCGAGAATTCGGCCCAATCAAGTGGCGGCGGCATTTCAAAAGGCGGAACCGGAAAGCTTGTGCTTACGGATAGCGAGGTACTGAATAATTCGGCCGCCTCAGGAGGCGGTATCCGGATCGCTCCTTCTTTGTCATCGCAATCGATGGTTTCCACGATCACGCGAACGACGATCAGGGAAAACAAAGCTGACGGGGTGGGCGCCAATGGGTTGGGAGGCGGCATCTACGCTGAGCAAAGCCTGCTGCACATCTTCGATTCCGTGATCGACACGAATACGGCGCGTGTTTCCGGCGGAGGCGTTCACATGGGCTCGGGTTCTGGTTTCCCCGCGCCGGATGCGTTGATCGAAGGTTCGCTGATCACGAACAACTCGGCGTCCAGCGGCGGCGGCATCTTGCTGACTCGGGGCGGCGTCATCCGCCAAAGCACGATTGCCGGCAATTCGGCAATGCTGGGCGGCGGAATTCACGCCTCGTTGCCAACGACCATTGACCAGTCCACTGTGAGTGAAAACGTCGCGGAGAACACAGGCGGCGCTGTATACATCGCGAGCGGATCCCTACAAACAAGCCACTCGATCCTCGCCAACAATCTTAGCCTGACCACAGGGGGTGACATTGCGCGCGGCTCCAATGCGACCGTTGCCTCCGTCTACAGTCTCATTGGCAACAACGATGGCAGTGGCTTGGCCGAGGCCCCGATAGGTTCACCCGACGCGAATGGCAATCTCATCGGCGGAGCAACTCATGGCGAGATCGATCCACTCTTGCGACCCTTTGCCGATTACGGCGGGCCGTTTCAGACGTACGCGCTCTCGCCCGATAGCCCAGCGGTCGATATGGGCGATCTCAATCGCCAGTCCGGCGTCAACGGCGTTCCGCTCTATGACCAGCGCGGCGAGCCGTTCAGTCGTGTTGTGAATGGCCGGATTGACATCGGTGCCGTCGAATTCCAAGCGCCGCCTCCAAACGAGATAATCGTCGATACCCTCGCTGACGAATCGGACGGCAATTACGCGCCAGGCGATCTCTCACTCCGCGAGGCCTTCCAGCTAGCCAACCTCGCTGCTGATGCAAGTGCGATTCAGTTCGCTTCCGCGCTTACGGCCCAGGGACCAGCTGTGATCACCCTTACGCGCGGCGCGCTCCATAGCGTCGCCAGTGTGTCCATCCTCGGCCCCGGTCCCCACCTCCTTACCATCGACGCCAGCGGCAGCGACATCACTCCCGGCGTGGGCGACGGCCAAGGCGCCGGCATCTTTGTCATCGGCGACAATGATGAAGAGCTCTTCGACGCCCAAATCTCCGGCCTCGCCCTCACCGGCGGAGATGCCCAATACGGCGGTGCTATCCTCGCGACTGAAAACCTCTCGCTCCAAAACTGCACGATCACCGGCAATTACGCCAGCGCGTTCGGCGGCGGCGTCGCGCTTCTCTACGGCCACGTGACCATCAACAATTGCGTCGTCACCGACAACGGCGCCGACCTGAGAAATTCAACCGGCGGCGGCATTGCCGTCAGCAGCTCCGCCAGCCTCCTCATCACCAACAGCACCATTTCGAACAACACGAGCGCCGTCGGCGGCGGCATCCACGCCTACGACACACCGCTATCCATCCTCGGTTGCACCATCTCCAACAATGGCGCCTTTGGAACCGGCAGCTCCGGCGGCGGCATCTTCTACAAAGGCGACAGTCTTTCCCTCGCCGACAGCACCGTTTCCGGCAACACCGCCGTCAGCGGCGGTGGCATCTACAGCGACGGCATCGCCGATATCTCGCGCGTCAACATGCATGGCAACTACGCCTACCTCCACGGCGGCGGCATCTACGCGTTCGGCTCGCTCAAAGTCCGCAATACTACGATCAGCTCAAGCTCCGCCGGCCTCGACGGCGCCGCAATCCACGCCGCCGGCAACGTCGCGATCGAAGGCTCGACGCTCGCCGGCAACGAGGCCGGCCGACACGGCGGCGCCGTCTGGGTCGAAGTCGTCGAAGGCACGCTCGCAATCACGAACTCCACCATCAGCGGCAACTCGGCCGACAACGAAGGGGGCGGCGTCTGGATCACGGGCGTCGACGCGACCGCGACCATCGCTCACAGCACGATTTACGACAACCACACCTCCCACATCTTTGGCTTTGGCGGCGGCGTCCGGCTCAACTCCGGCTCGCTCCAGCTCGACCACACGATCGTTGCTCAAAACAGTTCCCACGACGGTCCCGATATTCTCGGGCGGGTCGATACGCACATCACGGCTCAATACAGCCTCGTCGGGTCAAACCAGAATAGCGGAGTGGCCGAAGCGCCGGTCGGTGCGCCGGATGCCAATGGCAACATGATCGGCGGCCCCGAGGGCGGTTCCATCGATCCACTCCTCGGCGCGCTGGCCGACAATGGCGGCCCGACGCTCACGCACGCGCTCCTCCCTGGCAGCCCTGCCATCAACGCCGGCGATCTCAATGCGCAGGGCGGCGCGGGCGGCGTGCCGCTCTACGATCAGCGCGGCGAGCCGTTCGACCGCATCTTCGGTGGCCGCATCGACATCGGGGCCTTCGAGTACCAGGAGCCGAGCGACCTTAACCTGCTGGTCGACACGCTCGTCGACGAATCGGACGGCAACTACAGCCGCAGCGATCTGTCGCTCCGCGAAGCCATCGAGCTCGCCAACCTCTGGCCCAGCACCGACACCATCCACTTCGACCCGGCACTCACCGCAGCCGGACCGGCTGCCATCCTGCTCACGCAGGGCGAGCTAAAAATCACCGACGACGTGACAATCACCGGCCCCGGCGCCGACCTCCTCACCATCGACGCCAGCGGCAATGATCCTACGCCCACTGTGAACAACGGCGACGGCAGTCGGATCTTTAATATCGACAACCGAAATGCTTCGGTCGATATCGGTGTGTCGATCGCGGGCCTGACGCTGACTGGCGGCGATGTGGCCGGCATAGGTGGAGCAATCTTCAGCGGCGAACGTCTGACCGTGCACGGCACCGTGATTGCCGACAATTCGGCACGCGGCATGGGTTCGGCCGGCGCGATCGCCAACGCGTCCGGAGTCTTGACTATCGCCAGCTCGACGATCACCGGCAATTCGGCCGCCCGGCCCCGCGGTGCGAGCGCCGGCGCGATCCTTAGCTACGGTTTCAATAGCAAGCTCACGGTCATCGACAGCGATATCCGGGCGAATTCCGGCAACAACGGCGGAGGAATTCAGGTTCATTACGGATCGCTCGAGATTGCCAATAGCACGATTGCCGGCAACTCCGCCATCCGAGGTGGCGGTATCGCCGTCCAATCAGCAATTTTCAATTTGTCGAACAGCACGATTAGCGACAACACCGCCACTTCCGCAGGAGGCGGTGTTTATCTGAGGCTGAATTCCACCACGGTCGCCACCATCTCCAACTCGAACATCGCCGGTAACTCCGCGTCGGCGACCAGCGCCTCTGGCGCTGGAGGCGGATTGTTCATCCGTGCTACCTCCGGTGGCGGCACAGTCACGATCGAATCCACCGCACTTACCGATAACAGGGCCAGTGAAGGCGGCGCGATCTGGATCGATACTCCCACGGGCACACGTGTTGATATCGTCGATTGCACGGTTTCCGAGAACACGGCTTCAACTTCTGGCGGCGGGGTTTACATCCAGGCCTTTTACACCAGCGAGATTGTAGTTAGAGCTACGACGATTGACCACAATTCGGCCGCTGTCGGCGGCGGAGCGTTCGTGACACTCGGCGGCGGCAGCAGCGCGACCTTCGAGCAGTCGACCATCAGCGGCAACTCGGCCGCTCAAGCCGCAGGCGGTATTCAGTTCGTCGACGTCGCCCTTGGCGGATTGGCTGTCGTCCGGCATAGCACCGTGACCGATAACTCGTCGCTGGGCGATGTGCCCGGCACCGCCGGCGGCATCCAGGCCACCGGCAGCGAACTACAATTTTTGCTCGATCATGCGCTCGTCGCCGGCAATCACGCCGCCGCCCAATCCACGCCCGACATTTCGGTGACAGGCGTGCCGGCGTTCACAACACGGTCCAGCCTGATCGGCGTGGGAAGTGGCAGTGGACTGGGCGAGACGCTGCCCAATCTACCGGACCCCGACGGCAACCTCGTCGGCGGACCGGTCCATGGCGCGATCGATCCACTGCTCGGCCCGCTGGCCGACAACGGCGGCGCGACGCTCACGCACGCACTCTTGCCCGGCAGTCCGGCCATCAACGCGGGCGACCTCAATGCGCAGCCCGGCGTAGGCGATGTCCCGCTTTACGATCAGCGCGGCGAACCGTTCGGCCGCGTCTTCGGCGGACGCATTGATATCGGCGCATTTGAATACCAGCAATCCAGCGACCTCAACCTGCTGGTCGACACGCTCGTCGACGAATCGGATGGCAACTACAGCCGCGGCGACCTCTCGCTCCGCGAAGCCATCGTGCTGGCCAACCTCTGGCCCAGCACCGACACCATCCGCTTCGACCCGGCCCTCACCGCAGCCGGCCCGGCCACCATCCTCCTCACGCAAGGCGAACTGAAGATTACCGACGACGTGACAATCACCGGCCCCGGCGCCAATCTGCTCACGATCGATGCCAGCGGGAATGATCCCACGCCGGACGCAAACGACGGCAGAGGCAGCCGCATTCTTAACATCGATGATGGCACCGCCAGCACGATGATCGTCTCGCTCACCGGACTTACAGTTACCGGTGGGGACACAAACAGTAGCGGCGGTGGAATATTTAGCAAAGAGGCGCTGACGATAACGGACTGCACGATTACTGGTAATGCTAGTCGGCTCGGAAATGGCGGAGGCGTCTACTTATATGTTGGGAATGGCAGCACGGCAGCGATTGCGCGATCTCAAGTTTTCGAGAATGATGCGCCGAATGCGGTTGCGGAGGGTGGCGGTATCACGATAGTGAACCGTGGAAGTGCCACAATCAGCGACACGTTAGTTCTAAACAATCACTCGGGCGACGAGGGAGGTGGAATTGCTTTTGGGGGCAATCTCACAATCGAACGTTGCATAATCACAGGCAACACGGCGGGATCGCGCGGCGGCGGAATTATGAACGGCGTTGCCGGCGGAACTGCCCAAGGTGCCTTGCTCCTGGTCGACAGCGAGGTATCGAACAACACCTCACGCTCCGGCGGTGGCATTATGCTGTTCGAAGGCCCCGGATTCGTACACACCATTCAGCACAGCACGATTTCAAAAAACTCCGCTACCGGATCGGGTGGGGGAGTCTTTTGGCAGGCAAGTTCCTTTTCGATTGTCGATTCAACCGTTGAGGGGAATACGGCAGCCGTCAATGGTGGTGGGATCTACGCCGCACGCTTGGGCAGATATGTGCTTGCTATCGATCGAGTCACCATCTCAAATAATTCCGCACAGAACGGCGGGGGAATATGGATGCGCGCAGGAACAATCAGCGAGAGCACCATTACGGGCAACGCTGCGACGACGGGCGGCGGCGTTTTCACAAATGGTGATACGACGATTACCGATACGACGATCCACCGTAACAATGCAAGCGGCGTCGGCGACGGAGTCTTGATCACCCAAGGCACACTCTTTTTGAACCAGTCGATCGTTGCGCTGAACTCCGTTGCGTTGATCGGTGAAGACGTAACTGGGCTTTTGCCGACAACGATTTCGGCGAGATTCAGCCTGATTGGAACCAACAATGGTACATTGCTTGTTGCCGCCCCAGTCGGTTCACCCGATGCCAACGGCAATTTGATCGGCGGCTCCACCAGTGCGACACGCATCAATCCACTGCTCGGCCCCCTGGCCAACAACGGCGGGTCGACAATGACGTACGCCCTCTTGCCCAACAGCCCCGCTATCAACGCGGGCGATCCGACAGCGGTTGCCGGCGTCGGCGATGTGCCGTTCTACGATCAGCGTGGCGAACCTTTCGGCCGCGTCTTCGGCGGACGGATCGACATCGGCGCGTTCGAGTCGCAGCCCAATCCGCTCCCCGGCGACTACAACTTCAACGGCATCGTCGACTTGGCCGACTCGGTCATCTGGCGAGACACGCTCGGGTCGACGACCGACCTGCGGGCGGACGGCAATGAAGATGGCGTCGTCAACGACGCCGACCGTGCTATTTGGATGGCCAACTTCGGCAAAAAGCGGTCCGGCGAGTTGGTGCTCGCTACTTCGATAAACGCGCCCGCGCTCACCGTCCGTCAGCCTCGGGCTCTGCCGGAGGCTGTCGCGTCGCGTATCGTAACCGGGCGTCGCGACGCTTCCGCGCGGAACAGCTTTGCCGCCGCGCCAACTACTGCCGTCAAACAGGATGCCGCGCTCGTGGCATGGCTGACGTCGCGCACAGAACATGACCACACGCGAAACCGTGCGACGAGGCCGCGGCCGCCGATGGATTCAACCGCTGAAGAGGCGACCACAGCCAGTGCGGGCGCACTCGATCACGTTTTTGACGAAGTCGGAAAATTGTAGTAGGCACACTCTGTGTGCCGTTGCCGAACACCGAGCACGCGTTGAAAGTGCAATCAGCCGGAATTGCGACAATACGTGAGTTCGAATCTGCTGCGGCACACGGAGTGTGCCTGCTACGTTACCGCCGCGTGCCGTTCATCATCCGTTGTCGCTGCTGTTGCTGCTGCGTGTTCGGCCGCGGCATGTTGCTCGTGTTGCTCATGTTGTTCGATTGCGGCACCGCGCCCGTCCGCATGCTGGCCGGCGTGGCCCGGCCCGTGCGTGGCTCGGCTTTCGGGCTGGCCGCGTTGGCCATCTCGGCGTACTTTGTGGCGTTCGTGGCTTCGCCCATCTGCTCGTACATCGCGGCCAGGTTGCCGTACGGCACCGACAGCGACGTTTTGGCCAGGATGCCATCCTCGACCGCCAGCTCAATCAGATTCGCGCCGCTCTGGGTAATCTCCAGCGCCCGCGCCTGCTGGCCCTGCTGCCAATAGGTGACGCCCATGCTCACCAGCACTTCGCCCTCGCGACGCGGAGAGTACAACTCCGACACGGGCCGCGGACCCGTCAACAGCGGCACCGCCTTGTCGTACCAGACGATCGCTTTCGTGTGATCCTGATCGTGAACGGCGTACACGGCGCCCATGTAGAAGTACAGCGCGCCGACCATCTGCTCCGATGAATGAACCGCCTGCCGCGACGACGCGGCCTCGGCCAGGTTCGAGATCGCTTCCTGCCCGTAGTGGATCGCGCTATTCGTCTGCTGCCGCAGGTGGTCGACCCGCAGCGCCTGGAAATAGGCAATGCCCAATTCCCACTGCACGTGTTGCTGCCACAGCTTGTCGTCCGACTGAGCAAACATCAGCTTGCTCGCCTCTTCGGCCTCGGCGACCCACGGGGCCGGGCTGAGCGTCGGCTTGAAGCTCGCCAGCGACGCCAGCGCGCTCTGGGCCACCTTCAGCCGCAGCTCGGCGCTGCCGCCGTCGGTAGTGATAAAATCCTCTGCCAGGCCCGAAGCCCGGCCAATCCACAACGACAACGCTTCGACCTTGTTATTGAACGACTGGCGGGCGATTTCCTCGCCGATCGCCAGGTGCGCGTCGATCAGCAGTTTCTTGGCGGCGTGCCGCTCTTTGACGTTCTCGCTCGTGGCCAATTTGTCGGCCAGTTCGATCGCCTTCGTATGAAACGGGATCGCCTTGGCCGCGATCTGCACGTCGCCCAGCGACGCCAGCCGCGCCATCTCGTACAGCGCCTGGGCCCGCACCAGCGGCGGCAGATCTTCGCGGTCCAGCACGGTGCGAATCTCGTGAACCGCATCATCGTACTGGCCCAGCAGCGTCAAAGTCCGGGCGTGGCACACTTGGAATGTGCCGTCCTTCGGTTCCAGCTCGCAGGCCGCGGCGGCCGCCGACTCGGCCTGGTCCGCCTGACCCGTGGCCAGGTAAATCTCGGCCAGCAGCCACTGCGCGTGGGCCAATTCCGGCTCCAGGGCCAGCGCCGTCTTCAGGTCGCGGACGTTTTGCTGATACGGGCCGTGCAGATGATTCTCGGCCCGCAGCGCGAAGGCCCGCGCGTCGAGCGGCTGAATGGCCACGTGCGACACGGTCGCCGCCGCTTCGTCGTCCGATGCCTTGGCTTCTTTGGCTTTGGCTGCTTCCTCCTCCGTCACGGTGAACATGAACAGCACACCCCGTTCCGGAAACGCGAGGCCCAGCGCCTGCCCCGCTTCGTCCGTCACCGTCACCGGCTCGATCTCGTCGAGCGAAAGCTGCTTCGCCAATTGCTTGGGTTCCAGGTTGGCGGCCAGCGCGATCTTGATCGCCGAAATCGTGTCGCCCGCCACCAGCACCTCGACCGCCTGGAACGGCTCCATGTCGTAGGTCAGCACGGCGCCGTCCTCGGTGTCGATCGAGTCGGCCGGCTTGCCCCACGATTCGATGAGAGCGATTTTGGTCGACTTGCCGACTTCGATGCCGTGAAACGTGGCCGGCTCGTAAGGCACCGAAACGCTCACTGGGGCGCTGGCGACAGATCGCTTCGCCGGCAACGTCTTATCTTCCTTGCCGTCGGCAATCTTGGCCAATGCGGCGCCGAATTCGCCCGCGTCGTTGTTTTCATTGCTCGCCGATTCGTCGCCGGCCGTTTCATTGCTGGCCGTAGCCAATTCGGGCGTATGTTCAGCGACTTCGGAGATGGGTTCGAGCGACTCGCCGTCGTCGTTCGTGGCGGGCGATGCCGCGCTCGGCGTGTGAGACGTTGCCGATTCGCGCGTCGCCACCAGGACCGAGTCCTCGGCGGTCTTCGTCGCCGGCTGTTCGTCGGCCGCGGCAACGGTCGGCGCCACAGTCAGAAATGAGCCCAGACCGAGTCCGGCCGCTACGATGATCGTTCCTCGCAGGTGCCCGATTGATCTTGCGACGGTGCCGGATGCCCTAACGGCTTGATTGAACCACGTGCTCATGAGTGTCCCCCCTCCGAAACAGCGGCGGCCGGTCCCTCGACCCCGCTCCGATCTGCGTCGCCGCCTGATTCCCGCGCATCCTTGCGCGACAAGCGGACGAATCGCTACAATTGGTCCATTCGGACTCCTATGTCTCATCGGCACAACCGGCAACAGTTTCCCAAACTTTGTCGCGCGGAAAATCGGCCCGGTCACCGCCTGCTGGCAGTGCGACTGTGTGCCATGCTCGCTCCGCCCAGTGGCGTGAGCATGTCGTTACGCCGAGTGCACTTGCGGCGCGTTGATCAAGTGCCGGCGGACGCCAATCGGTTCGCCAGCAGCGCTTGCAACGCTGCCGCGCCACCCACCGCATCGTGGCGCTCGATGGCCGCGCGAGCCGTCTCAAGCGCAACAATTTGCTCCGGCGTAAATGGCACCGCCGCCCCCGCTGCAGGAGCGTGAGGCACTAGCGCCCGCCCAATTGCCGCGACCAGGGCTGCGATCCCTTCGCCCGTCACAGCACTCGTCAAAACAGCATCGATTTCACCGTGTCCATCGCGCGGCTGCGGCAGTAGATCGATCTTGTTCCGCACCTGGAGGCGGCGCCCCCGTAGGCGAGTTTCTCCGATCGGAGATTCGCCGTGGCGAAAACTCGCGTTCGATTCCGCGACGTCGCCAACCTCCAGCACCAGGTCGGCCCGAGCAACCGCCTCATCGGCCAGCGCCACGCCCGCCGCCTCCAATTCATCCCCGCCCGTTCGCAGACCGGCCGTGTCCGCCAGCTCCATCGGCCAGCCGTCGATGGCCGTGGCAATCGTCACCACGTCCCGCGTCGTGCCCGGCAAGTGCGAGACGATCGCCCGCTGATAGCCGGATAGCGCATTGATGAGACTGCTCTTGCCGACGTTCGGCGGCCCAGCCAGCACGACCCGCCACGGCACTGTGAGATGCTCGCCCACCTCGCGAAACGCCAGCACCGAATCGAGCGACTCAGCCGCTGGCTGCCAATCTCCGTCCGCAATCGCCGCGGCCGCCCGCCGTATTGCTCCGCCGAGCGCCCCGTGAAACTGGTCCAGCAGGATGGCCGCCGTCCACGCCGTCGGAGCGTCGGCCAGCGCGATCCGCGCCGCCGAGCGAATCGGATCCGCCTCCGTCGCCCGCAGCCATTCCTGCCATGTCGCGCAGCGACATCCTTCACGCACCAGCCGCTCGACAACCGCTCCCACCGCCGCCACACCGCCGTGGCAATGAACTTCCACCTGCTCCGCAGTTCGCCGGCAAACCACCAACTCCTCGCCATCCGGCCCGCCCCATCGGCCCAGCACGATCCGACCGATCTGCACATCAACGAGCGGCCGTCGGCCGACTGGCGTGAAACACCGGGCCACAGTCCGCACTGCATCCGGCCCCGCCGCCAACACCACGGCCACCGCCGCTCGCCCCGGCGGAGTTAGCTCGACGACGTAGGTTTCTTGGCCCTCAACCCTCAACCGTCAACCCTCAACTTTTTCCACCAGCCCAATCCCGCTCAGCACCAAGTGCGGTTCATGGCGCACGTGAAGTGTGCTGCTTTCCGCCAACGCTGCGGCAATCAGGTTCGATCCGCCCCCGGAAATGAACATCTCCGGCGGCAGCGCGAGGCCCGCGGAGAATTGCCCCGCCAGCACGCGGATCGCGCCCACCGCCCCCCAGAACAGGCCCGACTCGATCGCTGCCACCGTCGATTTACCGAGCGGTTCCGGTGGTTGCCGCCACAAGTCGACCGCCACTCGCGGCAACGCATCGGTCTGCTCCTGCAGCGCGCGGGCCGACAGCGACAGGCCCGGCAAAATCGACCCACCCAAAAACGCGCCGCCCGCTCCCACCACATCGACCGTAATCGCCGTGCCGACTTCCACGATGATTGCCGCTCGATCCGGCGTACGGACATGATTGGCGGCCACCGCCGCCAGCAACCGGTCGATCCCCACGCGCTCCGGCGCTTCCACCTGGATCTGAAGCGGCACGTCGCGATACGTCAATTGCCGCAGCGACCAGCGCCGGCCCGGATTCCTGCCCAACTCGCCGACCGCCGCCGCCAGCCGCTCGGCCGCTCCCCGATGGACGCTGGCCACCACCCACTCGGCCTGATCGCCAACATGCGGGCCGCACCACGCCGCCAGTCGGCCCACGTCGAACTCGCCGGTCGCATGCACGATCGCCAGATCGACCGCATTCACCGGCTCGGGCAACGATCCGCCCGACGCGTGCGCGCGGTCGAAGCAACCCAGCTTGATCCGGCTATTGCCAATATCAACGGCAATCAAAAGTGGGCTCATTGTTTTGCATCGACCCCATGCGCAATTAGCGGCGGGGCTTGCCCCGCGCAGAACGGTTCCATTTTACGGCAAATCACGCTCCCACCACAGCTTCGACGAAGAACTCGCCGCAACGGCAGATGACCGCCCGGCCTCGTCGCTTGAATGCCCGCCCAGCGGCGAGTAGACTTGCATGTTCGCCTTCGAATTTGGGCTCGTGGCGAAATTGGCAGACGCGCAAGGTTGAGGGCCTTGTGCCCGCAAGGGCGTGCTGGTTCAAATCCAGTCGAGCCCACTGAAGGTTGAGGGTTGAGAGTTGAGCGTACAACCAGACGATTTCTGATCCCTCAATCCTCAACTCTGAACCCTCAACCCTTCTTGAGATTGGGACTCGGGAGCAGCATCCGCGAGTCCCTTTTTTCGTGCGCAGCGTGCCGCAGCCAATGGGCACCCGACCGGAAAAACCTATAATTCAATAGACGGCCGCCGTGCCGCTCAGGCATGTTTCCCGTCACGTCGCACCCATCACGACTCGAGCCCATTGAGGGTTCAGGGTTGAGTGTTGAAGGTGAGAGACATGGGGCGATTGACCCTCAACTCTCAACCCTAAACCATCAACCTCTAAAGGATATCAATCATGATGCTCAACGAAGCCATGCAAGAGGCGATCAACGGACAGATCAACAACGAGCTGTTCGCGATGTACAGCTACCTGTCGATGTCGGCCTACTGCGAGCACAAGCAGTTCACCGGCTGCGCCAAATGGATACGGATTCAGGCCGGCGAGGAATACACCCACGCCATGCGCTTGTACGACTTCCTGCTCATGCGCCAGGGCCGCGTGCGACTCAAGCCAATCTCTCAGCCGCAAATCGATTTCGCCTCCGTGCCGGAAGTGTTTCAGAAAGCGTTCGAGCAGGAACAGGGCGTGACTGCTCAGATCAACGCGCTCTACGAGATGGCCTTTCAGCAAAAGGCCTTCGCTGCCCTGGTGGAGCTCGAATGGTTCATCAACGAGCAGGTCGAGGAGGAGAAAACGGCCCGCGACATCGTCTACAAGTTCCAGCTCGTCAAAGACGATCCGGCCGCACTCCTGGACTTGGATCGCGAACTGGGTGCCCGTCAACCGGCCGCGGACGCGGCAGCAGAGTGAGATATCCAACATAGCCCGGCCATCCTGGCCGGCTCTTCTGCTGCGACCTTCCATCTGCGTCAATAGGCACCGACCAGCCGACCCAAGACGGGTCGGCTATATGTCGACCAGCAGCGTCTGCCCCGGCCGCTCCACCGCCGTTACCGTGCCCTTGATCATTCCGAACCCGCCGAAGCGGCGAATCTCCAGGTACATGAACAGGCACGCCAACAGCAGCGCCATCAGCGAGATGATCAACAGCGCAAAATAGATCGTCATCTTCGCCTTCGGCGCGCCGCTGCGAATCACCGGCGGTGCCATCATATCGGCTTGAGCCATGGTGAGTGCCTCGTGACGGGCCGGCCGCCCGCTCATCTCAAATTGGCCGGCGGGTTCCACGCAAATCCATATTGCAACATTTCCAGCGCCAGCACGCCGCAGCCAATTGCGAGCGCCAGCACCGCGATCCCCAGCAGCACCGTGTAGATCGTCGTCCTGGGTTTCGGCACCAGGACGCCACGCGGCGGCTCAAAGCTTGATTCGGGTAGCGACACGGTCCCCCTCCTGAATCTGACCTTGCAGGAACCGTCGATCCACTTTGCCCACCGACTTATCCGGCGACGTCGAAACCACGTCGAGCCGGCCCAGGTACTTGGCACCGCGGAACACTTCCAGCTTGTTGCCCGGCTTCAGACCGTCGTCGGCGCCAATCGTCACTTCGACGAATTGCGACCCGCCCGATCGACGCACCTGGCTCACCAGGCCGTCCACGGTCGGCACGACGCCCGAAGGATCGGTGTTCGGATCGATCCCCTTCGCGTCCATCACGCTCTTCATCCCGGACACCTGTTTCGTCAGTTGCTCCGACATTTCCCGGGCCGTCTCATACTGGCCCGACACCTGGTGCAGCTTTTCGGTCGCTTGGAGCGTCTGCCCAAATTGCAGATTGCGGGCTTGTTCTTCTTTGCGAATCTGGTCGCGCAGCCCGGTCACTTCCGTTGCCAGCCCGGCGTTGATGTCCTGCGTGGAATTCACCATGGCGATGTGCTGGCGCTCATCCTGCCGTTTCTGATCGAGCTCCGCCTGAATGGCCGTATTCCGCTCGACCAACCCGACGCGTTCGGTCTCCAGCTTGCGGACCTGCTGTTTCTCCGCCTCGACTTCCGCTTTCAATTCTTCGTCCCGCCGCAAGTACTGGGCCTTGAGTTGCTCGTTTTCGGCGTTCGCGGCCTGCAACCGGTTGTTCAAGCCGTTGGGGCCCTCGATCACTTCGCGCCAGTTCGTGTGCGTGGCGTACACCATCATCGCCAACATCATGAACACCACGCTCATGAGCAGGATGAGTACGACGAATACCTTACCGAGCCAGTTCATGGTTCTGATCCCAAAGTTTTGACGAGCGGCCAAGTCGGCGGGAGCGAAGTTACACGGCCGGCGACACAGCCCACGCGCAACGCCCCCCCAGGGGGCCGCGCAAAATCGGTAGAAACAGCCCCGAGGCGGGTATTTTCAGTATACGCAGCCCGCCGGAAAAGTGTCAATTTTTCGGCCGCCACCCGTCAAATCCGGCCCAATCCGCAGTCCGCCGCTTGCCCTGGTCCCGAGCCTGTCGAGGGGCGGCTTAGCGGTTCGTGCCCATCCGCTTGCAGCTTAGCGGCCCACCCTACCACCGCTCACTCGGCCGCCGCAGCACCTCGTTCATGATCACCGCCTGCTGCACCCCGGCCGGATTGGTAAGCATCGCCGCCAGCAGGGCCGCCGGCGATGTCGTGTCCGTATTCACCGGCGACTGCGACGGCGTATCCGTCACGCGCACCTTCGACGCGAGCGTGCCGACTTCGTGGTCGAACTTGGCCTTCAATTGGACGTCGAATTCCGCGTCCTCCCGGACAATCCGCTGACCCAACTGCGACGCCTGTTGGCCCAGCGCGCGGCTGCCCGAATCGATGTGCTGCCGCACGTGCTCGGCGACCGACTCGCGCTTCGCCATCGGTTCGCGCTCCGTCGTAATCGAGCGCCGCGGCGGACTCGCTGCCGCCGGTCGGACTGCCGGCTGGCGCGGGGTGGACGAAGCGGCTGGCCTGCGCGGCTCCGCCGGTCGGCGTCGCTCGATCATCCGGCCCTGCTCGTCCACCAGCACTTCGATCTTGTCCGCCGGTGCGGACTGAGGCTTGCGCTGTGCCGCGGCCGGTCGGTTCGCCTGACCCGGCTGCGGAGCCGGTTGCTGCGCCGCCGCACGACGCAAAAAATCCTCCACCTCACCACGCAACCCGCCTGCCGCTTGCGGCTTAGCGCCCGCTTGCGCAGCGCCGGCTTGGGCAGCGCCCGGTTGCGGCCCGGGAGCAGGCGGCGGCACCGGTCGTGGTCCGGCCGGCCGGGCCATCGCCTTCTTCCCCTCCGCAATCTGATTGATCACCCACAACAACAACATCAACAGCCCGACCAGGCTGCCCAGCACCTCGCCAATACCCGCCAACAACAATGGTTGTAACAATTGGTTCATCCGATCCCTGACCTCTGACCTCCGACCTCTTTTCCTACTTCCGCCCCGGCGAGCTCGCCGACGCGATCGCGCCGCGCATGTTCGTATCCGCCTGCACGTTCTGAATCTTGTAATAATCGAGAATCCCGAGCCGCCCGTTCGCAAACGCTTCGGCCATCGCCTTCGGAACGCTCGCTTCTGCCTCGACCAGCGTCGCCCGGTGTTCTTCGATCAGCGCGATGTTTTCCTGCTCCTGGGAAACAGCCATCGCCCGTCGCCCCTCGGCCTGGGCCCGCGCCACCCGCGTGTCGGCCTCGGCCTGGTCGGCCTGCAGCCGCGCGCCGATGTTGTCGCCCACGTCGATGTCCGCGATGTCGATCGACACGATCTCGTACGCCGTCTGCGAATCGAGCCGCCGTGCCAGCACCGCCTTCGAGATGCGGTCCGGGTTTTCCAGCACCTCCTTATGTGTCTCAGCCGAACCGATCGCGCTGACGATTCCCTCACCCACGCGAGCTACGATCGTTTCCTCGGTCGCCCCGCCAATCAGTTGATCCAGGTTCGCCCGCACCGTCACCCGCGCCTTCACCTTCAGTTGGATGCCGTTCTTGGCCACCGCGTCCAGCGTCGGTCGTGCGCTGTTTTTCGCCGGGCAGTCGATCACCCGCGGGTAGACGCTCGTCTGCACCGCCTCCAGAATGTTTCGACCGGCCAGGTCGATTGCCGTCGCCCGCTTGAAGCTCAGGTCGATGATCTTGGCCTTGCGGGCGGCGATCATCGAGCGGATCACCAGCGGCACGTTTCCGCCCGCCATGTAATGGGCCTCGAGCGCTTTCGTCGTCACGCCTTCGCTGTCGTATAGCCCCGCCTGCA
>JBIOWO010000002.1:0-29853 GCA_044868555.1 Lacipirellulaceae bacterium
TTGTGGAAACTGGGCCACCACTTCTGCTAGGCTCCAAATCGCATGTAAGTACAGACCGCGTCGCTAGCCCAAGGAACTGCCATGTCCGCCGCCCTAGCGACTAACGACCAACGACTTCGAACACGAATTTCGCCCCATCCGGCAAGGATACTGTCCGACCCCCGGGGCGAAATTCCGATCATTTCGCCTCACCTCCGCTCACCAACCTGAAGTCAGCCAACGACTTGCGGCGACGAGGTGAGGCGAATTCGGCCGCTTATCGCCTCACCACAAAAAAGAAAAAATTGCGCCGCGACAAAACCCCCTCACCTCTCAATCCGCAATCCGAAATCGCCCTACCAGCCCTAGCGGTGGCCGCCGACGCGGACCACAATTTGCCGGTTTTCTGCCCGATCACTATTGCATCTGCTCGTGAACACCGATACAGTATCCATGCGTACAGTATTCGAGGCCCGTAGCCGGAACGAATGCCCGATTAGAACCCCTTATTCCGGTCGCCACCCGGCACCTTGTCAGCCGTCAATTTCTATTAGATAAAGGGACCAACGCATGGTAACCGCCACCAGCACCAACAATCGTATGGCCAAGCAGGACAAAGCCCCCCGCCGCTCCGGCAAGTCGGATTCGACCAGGCCGACCAACGTCCTTGAGTCGAGCACCGAGCTCCGCAACACGGTCGCCGCGATCGAGAAGCAGTTTGGCGAGGGCTCGATCATGGCCCTTGGCAGCGACCAGATTAAGCCGATCGAGGGCGTCTCCACTGGCAGCCTGTCGCTCGACATCGCCCTCGGTGGCCCAGGCCTGCCTCGCGGCCGCGTGATCGAAATCTTCGGCCCCGAATCCAGTGGCAAGACCACGCTCGCTCTGCACGTGGCGGCCGAGGCCCAAAAGGCCGGCGGCATCGCCGCCTTCATCGACGCCGAGCACGCGTTCGATCCCAGTTGGGCCAAGAAGCTGGGCGTCAATCTCGAAATGCTGCTGGTCAGCCAGCCGAGCCACGGCGAAGAAGCCATGCAGATCACCGAAATGCTCGTCAAGTCGAACGCGGTCGACGTGATCGTCATCGACTCGGTCGCCGCCCTCGTGCCGAAGAAGGAGCTCGATGGCGATATCGGCGACTCGCATGTCGGCCTGCAAGCCCGGCTGATGAGCCAGTCGCTCCGCAAGCTCACCGCCGCGATCGCCAAGAGCCGCACCGTCGTGGTCTTCATCAACCAGATTCGCGAGAAGATCGGCGTGATGTTCGGCAGCCCGGAGACAACGCCCGGCGGCCGGGCCCTCAAGTTCTACGCCTCGTGCCGCGTCGACGTCCGCCGCATCGGCCAGCTCAAGGAGGGCGAGGACGTCGTCGGCCAGCGCGTGCGAGCCAAGGTCGTCAAGAACAAGGTCGCCCCGCCGTTCCGCGTGGCCGAGTTCGACATGCTCCACACCGACGGCATCAGCTTCGAGGGCGACATCCTCGACATGGGCATGGAGCAGAAGATTATTGGCCGCACCGGCGCGTGGTTCCGCTACGGCGACCTGCAGCTCGGTCAAGGCAAAGAAAAAGCCCGCCAGTACCTCAAAGAAAATCCGCAGCTCGCCCAGGAGATCAAGGAAAAGATTCTGGCCGCCGGCGTCAAAGCCGGGCCGGTCACCAAATCCTCAACCGAGGCCGACGGAGACGACGCAGAATAGCCGCTTGCGGTTTAGCTTTCCGCTGCGGCTCAGCGCCGGGTGGCTGGGGTCGAGCTTCGGACGAGCCCCCAGTTGTCGATATCTGGGGACTCGGCTCGGCCTCGACCCCAGGCACCCGCGAGGAAGTGCCGTGAAAACTCGCTCCGCCAATTTTAGAATCTTTGCCGTAATCGCGCTCGGGCCGGCGATTGCCTTGGCCCAATCGCCGCCTGAGCGCGACGGCCTGGCCTTCGTTGCCGAGCTGGAGAAAACGCTCGTCGACGTCATCGCCGGCGTCCAGCCGAGCGTCGTAGCCATCTCCCGCACCTCGCCGCCGCAGGCGCAAGCCAACGTCGACCGCTCGTTCGTCGTCGTCGAAGCCTTCGGCGATCTTCAGCTATCGACCACGCGATCGCAGGCCGAAACGGTCGCCGCCGGCGTGATCATCGACCCGGCCGGGCTCGTGCTGACCGAGTTCCTGGCTGTTCGCCCAGGCGACACCCACTCCGTCACGCTCCCTGGCGGCGAAACCTATCTGGCCGAAATCAAAGCCGCCGACCCTCGCAGCGGCCTCGCTGTCCTCGCCATCCAACCGGTGAGTCCGCTTCAGCGGGCGGGAGATCGGGTGGAAGATTCGCAGCAAAAAACACCCACCACCTTTCCCGCCGTTCGCATCGGCAACGCCGACGAGCTTCGCAAAGGCCGGTTCGTGATCGCGATCGGCAACCCGTACGCAATTCGCAGCGACGGCGAGCCGACCGCCAGTTGGGGCATCGTCGCCAATCTGGCCCGCAAAGCGCCGCCCGGCACCAATTTCAACAATGCACCCGGCCCCGGCCAGGACTATCGCACCACGCTCCATCACCTCGGCACGCTGATTCAAACCGACGCCGCGCTCGGCTGGGGCGCCGGCGGCGGCGCGCTCGTCAACCTGCGCGGGGAGCTCGTCGGCCTTACGACCACTGCCGCAGCGATCGCCGGCCACGAGCAGCCTGCCGGCTACGCGATTCCCTTGAACGCCACGTTCCGCCGCATCATCGATACGCTGAAAGAAGGCCGCGAAGTGGAGTATGGATTGCTCGGGGTCAACCTCGGGATGAGCGTTCCGGTTGGCGGCAACGCTGCCGCACCGCGCGTCACGGTGCAACACGCATACGCCGGCAGTCCGGGCGAGCTTGCCGGTCTCAAGTCGGGAGACATCATCATGGGAGTCGGCGGCAAGCCGATCCATGACGTCGACCAACTGCAACTGAGTGTCAGCCTGCTGCCTCCGTCGACCGATACGACCATCGAATACTCCCGCGGCGGCAACCGCGCCACGGCGCGCGTGAAGCTCGCCAAGCTCGGCGTGACCGGCGGCAAAATCGTCACCAACCGCCCGCCGGCGTGGCGCGGCATCCGCGTCGACTACGCGACGGCCATCGATGCGCTCAAGCTTGCCCAGGCAATCGAGTCGAAAACGATCGACCCGGCCGGCTGCGTGCTGGTCGCCGAGGTCGAGCCCGATAGCGACGCAGACAAGGCAGGCATTCACGAAGGCATGTTCATCAGCCATGTCGGTTCCCAACGAGTCCGGACGCCGGCCGAGTTTTACGCGGCCGTGCCGAGCGTCGGCGACACGCTGGATATCAAGCTCACGCAGGCGATCCCGCCGGAAAATGAGAACGACGGAAAAGTCAAAATCCCGGATTTCCGGCCGCCACAACCTTAAGGTACAATGCGGTCAGGCGTTACGGAGCGATCGATCGCACGCGCAAACCACGGGCCTCGACGCAGCGTAGAATGCCCTGGGCAGGGTGGGTCCCCAACAACCTCAGAGAACGAGCGGCGTGGCTGGCACCTGGCGACGTATCCGCATCTGTGCAGTTCTGGCCGTGCTGGCCGTCGCCCCCTGGCGAACTAGTCTCGCCGCCTCTCCGCAGCTCACGACCGATATATCTTCCGCTGAGGCGACATTGCAGCAAGCGGCCGACAGCGCATCGACGGGCTGCAACCGCAGTGGCATGCGCAGTTGGCTGCGAGCCAAGGTTGTCTGCGACTCCGACCTCGCCCGCTACGGGCTGCGATTGGAGGACGGCTGGCGCGACCAGCCCGTCGAGAAACCGGTAGTAATTCTCATCCACGGTTTCAATTCCACGCCCGCCAAGAACGCGGCGATGCTCGCGCCGATCCGCGCCGACCATATTCCCTGTGGCACGTTTGCCTATCCGAACGATCACGATATCGCCACGTCGGCGCAATTCCTGGCGTGCGAGCTGCGGCGGTTTGCCAAAGTGCATCCCGATCGCCGCATCATCCTGCTGTGCCATTCGATGGGCGGAATGGTCGCTCGCGCCTGCGTCGAAAACCCGTACTACGATCCGGGCAACGTCGACCGCCTGATTATGATTGCCCCGCCCACGCACGGCACGGTGATCGCCCGCTTCGCCGTCGGCACCGATATGTGGGAACACTGGCTGGCGCGCAAGAGCGGCGGGCCGTGGAAGCGCACCCGCGATTCGATTGTCGACGGCCTCGGCGAAGCGGCCGACGAGTTATGTCCCAATTCCGATTTCCTGACCGAGCTCAACGGCCGGCCGGTCAATCCGCGCGTCCGCTACTCGATCCTGCTGGGCACGGGCGCGCTGATGAGCGAAGCGCAACTGACGTGGATTCGCCAATCGGTGTGCGACAGCCTGGCCCGGCTGCCCGGCTCAGACGGCAGCGTCGAAAAACTCGACGCGATTTTGAACGACATCGACGAACTGGTCGACGGCAAAGGAGACGGCGTGGTGGCCGTGAAGCGGGGCCGCTTGTCGGGCATTTCCGACACGCTCGTCATGCCGTTCGGGCACATCGCGGTGACGGGCGAGCCGCGCGACGACGTGCTCCGCCACGTGCAGCAAGCGGTGCTAGAGCGCGTCCAATAGTTGCCTCTGCAGAGTCGGGGTCTGGTCCATTTTTCGGCCACGAGGCGCTGACGCGATCACCTAATCACCGACGGAAAACATGGACCCGACCCCTTTGCCTTGGGTCGTTGCGGTTCTCGCGCTGCTGCCACTAATTTGCTTGCTTCTTCCATTGAGCCCGGCTACACTGGGCCTCTGTTGCCTCGGTAACCGAGATGCATTCGCTCTAAGTTGGTGCCATCTTCCGCCCTGTCTCTCGGCTGACACGCAAGCGGGACGAACGGCGCGGCTTCGCTCGACCAGCCGCGCCCGGCAGGTGAACCTGCCGATTCGTCTTGGCCTCGGTGTCGAAACAGCGTCGAAAACGCTTCGGCGCGCGCTTTTGAGGTAGTGAATTCGTTTGGAGCGGTCGCCATTTGTGGGCGGCAACTCCGTCGCCGATTCCGCGCAAACTTCACAGCCAATTGGACTTGCGCTCGGTTAGATGAGTATTTCGAACGATTACCGAAAAATTCCGGGAATGTGTGAGACAAACCACTGCCGATGTCGCATGTCCTAGTGGTCGGCGAGACGTGAAGACGAGGAACACTAATCTTCGCTAATTAACACTGATCTTGATGAGCGGAGATTAGCGGAGATGAGCGTTGATTAGTGTTCCTCCTCCAAATTGGAACTACTGATCCACGATTGCGACCCAAGCTCAATCCAGCCAGGAATCATCGCATGGCCCGCAGCACCCAGCATCAGTGGCATTCATTCGCCCGCCCCTCGTTGCGCCGGTCCGAAATGCAGCGACCGACGAAGCGGCAGCCGCTCGAGCGCCGGCTGCGGATCGAGCCGCTCGAGGATCGGCGGCTGCTGGCGTTGGTGACGGTTGACACGCTCGATGACACGGTGGACTTTGGCGACGGCATGACTTCATTGCGCGAGGCGGTCTTCGCGACGAACACGGTGCCGGGCGCCGACACGATCGATTTTGCCGCATCACTCACCAGCGGCGGACCGGCCACGATCCTGCTCACGCAGGGCGAGCTGGCGATCACCGACTCGCTCACAATCAATGGCCCGGGGGCGAACCTGCTCACGTTCGACGCCAGCGGGAACGATCCGACTCCGGACGTGAACAACGTCGACGGAAGCCGGGTGTTCGTCATCGATGATGGGAACAGCGCGAACGTGCTCGATGTCTCGATCAGCGGTCTATCGCTCACCGGCGGCGACGGTGGGGCCGGCGGTGCAATCGCGAGCCAGGAAAACCTGACCGTCACCAACAGCACGATTAGTGGCAATTCGGCCAGTTCTGGCGGCGCGATCCACAGCACGCTGGGCGACCTGACGGTGAGCGATAGCACGATCAGCGGCAACGTGTCGATAGAAGCCGGCGGCGGCATTTACATTCGAAACCTTTCCAGTTCTGGCGGCAACTTAACGGTGCTTCGCAGCACGATCAGCGACAACTCGAGCAGACACAACACCGGCGGTGGCATAGATTTTAATGCCGCTTCCACCTACCTCAAAGTGCTGACGATCACGGATAGCGTTATCAACAACAATTCGGCCTTCGTCGGCGGTGGCATCTGGGCCACCAGCGCCACCGTGACGTTGACCGGCAGCACGATCAGCGGCAACTCGGCCGACCGCAATGGCGGCGGGATTCGGAACAGCAACGGCACCCTGACAGTGATCGGCAGCACGATCACAGACAATAGGGCCGGCGTGGACGACAGCGGCTTTGGCGGCGGCGGCGGCGGCATCTACTGCTCTGGGTCTACGGTGCTGACCAACAGCACGATCAGTGGCAACTCGGCTGACTTCCTCGGCGGCGGTGTCCGAGCGACTTCGCTGACGTCAATCGACAGCGCGATCACCAACAACTCGGCCTTCAGCGGCGGTGGCATTGCCGCTTCAATCGTCAATGTGACCAACAGCACGATCAGCGGTAATTCGGCGATGGGCGGCATCAACGGTGGCGGCGGCATTTTCGGCAGCACTGTTACCGTGACCAGCAGCACGATCGTCGGCAACATTGCCGGCACAAGCGGTGGCGGAATTCGGTCGTTAGGCCCGACCGCGCTGAGCCACTCGATCGTTGCGGACAACACCTCTGGAGTTGTCCCGTCGGCGAACGACATATCGGGCAACGTTGCACTTGCGTTCAGTCTCTTGGGTGTAGACACGGGCGCGACGATTACGGACAACGGCGGGAATCTCATTGGGACCGCGGCCGCGCCGATCGATCCGCTGTTGGGGCCGTTGGCCGACAATGGCGGGCCGACGTTCATGCACGCTTTGCTAGCTGGCAGTCCGGCGATCAATCGCGGTGACTTGAACACGGTGGCCGGCGTCGGCGGCGTGAGCGAGTTTGATCAGCGCGGTACGCCGTTTGGCCGGGTGTTTGGTGGGCGGATCGACATCGGGGCGTTCGAGTACCAGGCGGCCAGTGATCTCAATCTTGTCGTCGACACGCTCACCGATGAATCGGACGGCAACTTCGCGCTCGGCGACCTGTCGCTCCGCGAAGCGATTCTATTGGCCAACACCTTCCTCAGCGATGACACCATCCGCTTCGCCCCGGCACTGGTTGCGAGCGGCCCGGCAACAATTCTTTTGACGATGGGCGAGCTCAAAATCACCGACAACACATCGATCATTGGACTTGGTGACGAACTGCTCACGATCGACGCCAGCGGCAACGACCCCACGCCGGACTCGACGCTCGACGACGGAGACGCAACGAACGACCACGACGGTAGCCGGGTGTTCAACATCGATGACGTAAACACGGCCAACGTGCTCGACGTTTCGATCAGCGGCCTGACGCTCACCGGCGGCGATGTGAGCGCGGAAGGTGGAGCGATTCGAAGTCGTGAAAACCTAACCGTCACCGACAGCGCGATCAGCGGCAACTCGGCGAGCGGTAGCAGTTTTAGCTATGGCGGCGGCATCCGAAGCCTCTCTGGCACTTTGATCGTAACCAACAGCACGATCAGCGATAACTCGGCTAGCGGCAGCGGCGGCGGGATCTGGAAGTCCGGTGGCAGTTTGACGATTACCGACAGCGCGATCAGCGGCAACTCGGCCGGTGTCATCGGCAGCGGCGGAGGCATCCGAACTTCTGGCGCTCTAACGGTGACGAACAGCACAATCAGCGGGAATTCATCGGGCGGCGACGGCGGCGGCATCTTGGCCAGCAACGGACTGACGCTTACCGACAGCGCGATCAGCGAAAATTCGTCTGGTGGCGACGGCGGTGGGATCAGGGTCAGTGGCGTTCTCACGGTATCCGGCAGCTCGATCAGCGAGAATTCTGCCAACGGCACCGGGAGCAAAGGGGATGGCGGCGGCATTTACATCACTAGCGGATTCGGCCTGATCACCACCATCACCAACAGCAAGATCAGCGACAATTTAGCTAATCGCCGAGGCGGCGGCATCTACACCGCTCGCGCTATCACGCTCTCTGGAAGCACGATCAGCGGCAATTCATCGAATCGCGAAGGGGGCGGCGGCATTTGGAACCGGCACGATGCGTTGACAGTGACCGGCAGCACGATCAGCGGCAATTCGACGGCGGCGAGCGGCGGCGGCATCTACAGCGGCCGCTATTCGAGCAGCATGTTGACGGTGGTTGGCAGCACGATCAGCGGCAACTCAGCCGGAGAAAAGGGCGGCGGCATTTATGACCGCTCCGGTACTACGCTGACGACCGGCAGCACGATCAGCGGCAACTCGGCGCAAGCCGGCGGGGGCATTTCCAGTTCCGGAACGCTCGTCGTGACCGATAGTCTCATGCACCGCAACACAGCAGGGGTCGGCGGCGGCATCCGTCAATTCAATGGTTCCCTGACGGTCACGAACAGCACGATCAGCGGCAACACGGCGGTCGGCAATGGAGGCGGTCTCTATCTGTTCACCGCGGGGAGTAGTGTATTCACCGTTCGGCACAGCACGATCGTGAACAACACGGCGAGCGGGCTCGGCGGCGGAATCACCGTTTTCGGTGGTAGCCTCAATTTGGACCATATCATCGTCGCTCAAAATACTGCGGCCCTAGGCCGGGACGTGATTCCCTTGATCAGCGCAGTGATCGACGCTCACTTCAATTTAATTGGCGACAATGCCAACAGCGGTTTGGTCGAAGCGCCGGTTGGTTCGCCAGATGCGAACGGGAATCTCATCGGCGGCACGGTTCATGGCGTGATCAATCCGCTGTTGGGGCCGCTGGGGAGTAACGGCGGACTGACCATGACGCACGCGCTTTTGTTCGGCAGCCCGGCGATGGATGTGGGCGATCCGAGTGCGGTCGTCGGCGCGACTGTGCCGGAGTTCGATCAGCGCGGCGCATCGTTTGCGCGAGTGTTTGGCGGTCGAATCGATATCGGAGCGTTCGAGCGTCAGTCTGCGCCGGGACCGCTGGTCGTCGATACGCTCGTCGATGAAAGCGATGCAGATTATTCGACGGGCGATTTCTCACTCCGCGAAGCGATTGAGTTGGCGAACGGCTATGCCGGCTCCAATATCGTCAAATTTGCGGCCGCCCTGACGGCGGCCGGCCCCGCCGCCATCATCTTGTCCCATGGCGAACTGGCGATCACCGAATCGCTCATCGTCAACGGTCCCGGCGCCGAACTGCTCACGATCGATGCCAGCGGCAATGACCCCACGCCAAACGTAAACAACGGCGACGGCAGCCGCATCTTCAACATCAGCGACGGCCTTGTCGCCTTCTTTCCCAACTCGCCAGTGGTTCAAGACGTGGTCATTCGCGGCCTGACGCTCACGGGCGGCGACTTCGGCGGCGCCATCAACAATGCCGAGCGCTTGACCATCGAACGCACCACGATCAGCGGCAACTCCGCGAGCTTCGCTGCCGGCGGAATCACCACGTACGGCGACCTCACCGTGACCTCGAGCACGATCAGCGGCAATTCCACCGGCGGCGACGGCGGCGCCATCCGCGCATCGTCCGGCAACATCGTCACCATCACCGACAGCCTGATCAGCGGCAATAAGGCAGCCGGATATGGCGGAGGCGTCGCCGGCTATAAAGCCGACTTCACGGTCACCCGCAGCACGATTAGCCATAATTCGGCGGGCCGCCAGGGAGGCGGCATTTCTGCTCGCATGGCCGACAGTGGCTTGACGCTTACCAAAACGGTGACGATCACTGACAGCACGATCACCGGCAACTCGGCCGGCAGCTCCGGCGGCGGCGTCAGCAGCTCCTCGCTGCGCATACTTATCGTCACGATCACCAATTCCACCATCAGCGGCAACTCGGCTGTTTCGCGGGGCGGCGGCGTTTACATGCGCGCCGACGGCACGATCAATGCGCGCACGATCCTCGCGAACTGCACGGTTACCAACAACACGGCGGGCTCAGGCGGCGGCGCCGCGGGCATCGGCTTCAGCACGCCCATCGTCCTCGATCGTACGACGGTCAGTGGGAACACGGCCAGCGGGTTTGGCGGCGGCATCGCCGCCGATCGGCTCGTGATGGATAACAGCACGATCAGCGGCAATACGGCCGACGCCGGCGGCGGCGGTATCGCCTCCAGCCACACCTGGATCACCGGCAGCACCATCAGCAATAATTCGACTGCCGGCAGCGGCGGCGGCATCTCTCACGGCGGCGGCTATTTGACCATAGCTCACAGCTCGATTATCGGCAATTCAGCCAACGTCGAAGGCGGCGGCATCAGAAACTTCGACACGAACGACAACCACAACAGATTGACTCACACGATCGTGGCTGGCAATCTCGTTGCCGGCTCGTCCGACGATATTCGCGGCACCTTTCCCGATATCGTCTTTGGTTATTCAAGCGGCAACAACCTGATTGGCGTCGATACAGGTTTCACGGGCATGAGCAACGGAACGAACGGCAATCAGATTGGCACGGCCGCCGCACCGATTGATCCGCTATTGGGTCCCCTGGCCGACAATGGCGGGCCGACGATGACGCACGCGCTGCTGGCGGGGAGTCCGGCAACGAATGCGGGAGATCCAACCGCGGTCGTTGGCTTCAACTACGTACCGCAGTTCGACCAGCGGGGCGCCCCGTTAGGACGCATCTTTGGCGGGCGGATCGACATCGGGGCGTTCGAATCGCAGCCGCTGCCGGCGGCGATGTTCGGCGACTACAACGGCAACGGCGAGGTCGACACGGCCGACTTTGTGATGTGGCGGCGCACGTTGAGTCAAAGCGTCGCGCCCTACAGCGGCGCCGATGGCAGCGGCAATGGCGTGATTGACCAAGGCGACTACGGCGTGTGGAGGGCGCACTTTGGGGAGACGGTGTCGGCATCCGTTGCGGCCAGCGGTACAAGTATCGCGGTCATTTCCACGTCGGCAGACCCTCACCTGCTCGATACCTCGCAACCTCTCCCGGAGGGCGAGGTAGTCGGCGCACTCGCCGAGCCGGGAGTGGCCGTGACGCGCACCGTTCGCGAATATCGTGCGGTTCGGTCGACATTCAGGGACGTGCCACGTGCAGCGCGGCACGATGACGCGCTGGCCGCGTGGCTTGCGGAACGATCGAGCGGCGACTTCGGCCGCGGCGATAGAGTAATCCAGCGCGACACCTTGCGCGGCGCAGCGACGGCCGCCGCCGATTTTGACGAGGCGGTGAGCGATGGGGTGTTTGAACTGATCGGGGCTGGCGATATGGCGACCGTGGGGAACATGTAATCTCTCGCTCCGCGTGAGGACAATCCATCACGCGGAGCGTGATGAGTACACTGAAGTTCCTCTCACGGCATGGGCAGTGAGCTCCGTCGAACGGAGCGAGAGGAGTACACTTACCGTCGCCGGTGACTGGACTTCCATGCCAGGAGTTGCGCAAATGCCAAGAACAGCAGCGTGGAGCCCGTCGGCTCGGGGACCATGTTCGCAACCAGCCCAGCCCCACCGCCGCTGCCGGCGCCGGAATCAATGGTGAGACTGGGAATGCTCGTCCCGAAATTGTCGCGCCAGACCACGAAGTCGGCCGCGTCGACGACGCCGTTGAGGCTGCCGTCGGCATCAAGGTTCGAGCTCGAGCCGATGTTCTGCCACCACACGCCATAGTCGAGTTGATCGACGACGCCGTCGCGGAGATAGTCGCCGCCGAGCGCGTATTCGAGCGACACGTTCACAGGCTGACCGTTCGTCTCCATTTCGACCATGAGGTCGAGCGGCGCCAGCGGATTCCAGACGTTCCCGAGGCTGATCGCCCGATTCGCGAGCAGAGTGCCGCCCGGACCGGTGACAACACCTTCAGTCAATTCGAGCGCGGTGCTGGAAAACTTGGTCCAGTTATTGGTCGGATCGATGAATCCGTTGCCACTCACATCATACGTATCGGAAATCGATCTCCACATAGACGGCGAGCCGTTGAGCGTGCTGCCGTTGGAATGAATGGAGTAATAATCGAACACCAGGGCCGACGCGTCCTTGTTCCGCAACTGGATTTCGCCGGTGAGCGGAAACAACTGCACGTCAACGCCGACTGCCCGCGCAACTTGTGAGCCCCAAGCGCATTGGCAGAGAAGCACGGCGGCGAATAAGCATCGTCGTCCCACGAACAACTTCTCCAACCTGGGGCGCGGCAGGCGGCCCGCCGCGAAAATTCACCGGTGCAAGAACTCTGGTGCTACGCAGTCGACGTCTGGCCGCGTGAGAAAAGGTGCCGTTTCACTCGCCCGATAACCGGCACGAGATACGCTGCTGCTATCTTAACAGGGGTCTGCAACCGCCTCAACCAACAGGCCGTTTGTAGCACCTGTGCCGGCGGAACGGGCCGCTGAAGCCGCCGATTTTGGCGGCGGCGGCCGCGCCTACGCATTGCCAATCGGCCCAGGCCGACGCTGGAAAGAATCGGCAACAAAACGCCCGCGGCCGGCTCCGGCACGGCGGCGAGATTCGCCGTCAGCGAACCGGCAGCAGCACCAAACGGCGGCTTCGGCGCCGTCGTGAAAAGATTGTTGCGCCACACCGTGTAGTCCGCGGCATCAACCACGCCGTTCAGATTGGCGTCGGCGATGAGATTGGTCGTCGAACCAAACGTCGGCCGCCAATAGAAACTGTAATCAAAGAGGTCGACCGATCCGTTTCCAGAGAAGTCGCCGTCCAGCGTGTACTCGATGGCTGTACCGATTTGCTGCTCGTTGGGCTCGCGAAAATCAAATTGCAAATCGGGAAAGGGTACCTTGCCCGCGTCCCACACGCGTCCCAGGCTGATCGAACGGGTCGGCGGCAAACTTCCGCCCGGATCGGCGATCACGCCTTCGCTAAGTTCTGTGGTGGAACCGATCGGAGAGAGCGTGTTCCAATTGTTGACCGCGTCGACCACCTGATTGCCGCTGGCGTCATAATTTTCGGAGATCGATTTCCACACGGCGGCCGAACTATTCAGCGCACCGCTCGGCGAGAAGATCGAATAGAACACGATCGGAACGGCGTTGAGTCCCGTGTTCGAGAGCCGTATCTCACCGGTCAGCGGGTACAATTCGACGGTGATAAAAGCCGCCGACGCGCGCGGCCCGACCGCCATCGCGCACGCGAGCGCCACGATCGAAAGCAGGGCTCTGTTCCACATCGCAAACAAATCCATTCTGCGGCGGCGCGCAGACGGCACCGCGGAGGCAGCGTGGCCGCCCACTTCCATCGTACTTTGGCGACGCATCCAGGGCAACGAAAACCGCTGGTTGCCAATCGCTCACGCTCGCAGGCGGCCGTCGCGATCGACCTGCCACACCTGGCCGGTCGTCGTATCGAGGGCCGTGAGCCAGCCGCCGCCCCAGCAGTACGTGTCGATGCAGATGAGATAGCCCAAGTCCATGATCTCGCCGGTCTTCTGCGACGTGTGTCCCACGACGGCGATCTTGCTCGATTCGTGCGGTCCCGGAACGCCGTCTCGTAGCGAGTGCCAGCGCATCGTCTGCCAATGTTGCCTGGTCAGCGGGCGCTCTGGTTCATAACTGGCGTGGGCGAAAAAATGGGTGTCCGTCTGATAGCAGTCGATCCAGGTGCGAATGTAATCGACCTGGTAAGGCGGCACGGGAAGAAGTTTTCCATCCGCGCCGCGATACGACTCGACGGTTGCCGCGCCGCCGCATTCGAGCCAATCATCGGGTTGGGGGCGACCGTCGAGAAAGTTGAGCATCATCTCTTCGTGATTGCCCAGGATTGGAATGAGCTGACACTTTTCCCGCAGCACGAGCAGCTCGTCGATGGCCTGTCGGCTGTCCGGCCCACGGTCGACGCAATCTCCCAGGACGATCAACGTGTCATCCGGCACAGGGCGAATGACGTCAACCAGCTTGCGCAAGGCCGTCGCGCAGCCGTGGACATCACCGATTGCAATGACGCGTTGGGACATATTGGCTGGCGGCGAAGTGGTGGGAGGAAGGCGTAAATTGTGGCCGCGAACGGACCGCGATGCAACGCCGCTTGCCCCCGCCGCCCGATTCGTTGACAATGGCGGCCAGAGCGATACCATGATCAAAACCGCGAGAATTAGCGTTCGCCGCGCGGTTGTTGTCGTCTGTCACGGAGGCGTCTGAAATCACCATGTCTGAACCAGTCACACAATTGGAATTCGCCCGCGCCGGCTACACGACGCCGGAAATGCAATACGTCGCCGAGCGGGAGCATTTGGAGCCGGAGTTGATTCGCCGCGAGGTGGCCGCCGGGCGGATGGTCATTCCGGCCAACAAGGTGCACCTGGCCGGGCGGCTCGAACCGATGGCGATCGGCATCGCCGCCAAGTGCAAAGTGAACGCCAACATCGGCAACTCGGCCGTCACCAGCGACCGTGAGGGAGAGCTTGAAAAGCTCCACACGGCCGTACACTTCGGCGCGGACACGGTGATGGACCTGTCCACCGGCCGGAACATCGACGCCATTCGCACGGCACTTATTGAGGCCTCGCCCGTGCCGATCGGCACCGTGCCGATCTACCAGATGCTGGAGGAGCTGGGCGGCGAGATCGAAGAGATGAAGCCGCAGCATTTCATCGACATGGTCGAGCACCAGGCAAAGCAGGGCGTGGACTACATGACGGTGCACTGCGGCGTGATGCTCGAGCACCTGCATCTCACGATGAACCGCGTCACCGGCATCGTGAGCCGCGGCGGCTCGCTCATCGCCAAGTGGATGATGACCCACCGCCAACAGAACCCGCTCTACACGCACTTCGACGATCTGTGCGACGTGATGCGGCAGTACGACGTGACGTGGAGCCTGGGCGACGGCCTGCGCCCCGGCTCGATCGCCGACGCCAGCGACAAGGCCCAGTTCGCCGAGCTGGAAGTGCTCGGCGAGCTCACGCGTCGCGGCCAGGAGCGAGGCACGCAGGTGATGGTCGAAGGCCCCGGTCACATCCCGATGGACCAGATTCAGATGAACGTCGAGAAGGAAATCGAGATTTGCCACGGCGCGCCGTTCTACGTGCTCGGCCCGCTGGTGACCGATTTCGCGCCCGGCTACGACCACATCACGAGCTGCATCGGCGCCGCTCTCGCAGGTTGGCACGGCGCGGCGATGCTGTGCTATGTGACGCCGAAGGAGCACCTGGGCCTGCCGGAGCGCGAGGACGTGAAGCAAGGCATGATCGCGTACAAGATCGCGGCCCACTCGGCCGACATCGCGCGCAAGCGGCCCGGCGCGCAGGATCGCGACGACGCGCTCTCGCGGGCCCGTTTCGCCTTCGACTGGAACGAACAATTCCGCCTGTCCCTCGACCCCGAAACGGCCCGCGCCTACCACGACGAAACCCTGCCGCAGGACACCTTCAAGAGCGCCCACTTCTGCAGCATGTGCGGCCCGAAGTATTGCTCGATGAAGATCACGGAGGACATTCGGGCGATGGCGGCGGAGGATCAGCTGCCGCTGCCGGTGGGAACCGGTTCCTAAAAAAGTAGGCTGCGGTTCATTGAGAGCGGAGATGCTATAATTGCGGCGGAGGCACAGCAAATGTTGAGCGCCGAAACTCTCGAAGTTTACCGACGAATGACGCCGGGCGAGCGGCTTGCGTTGACCCTCAGGCTGACGGCGGAATCGGAGCCATATTTGCTCTACGGGACACCCGAGCAGGTCGATCGCAAATTCGAGTTGCTGCGGCGCGAGAATGACGAACGCAATCGGCGGATGCTCGAAGCCATTGCTCGCACTAAGCGTCAATCATGACCGATCTTGGACCTAGGCTCGAATTGCTTGTCACCGTCCTTGGGAAAATGTCGATCGACTATACCGTGATGGGCGGACTCGCCGTACGGGCCTATGCGATACCTCGGGTTACCGAGGATATTGATTTCACGTTGGCGTTGGATCGTTCGCGGCTACCAGAGCTTTACAACGCCCTCGAAGAGCAAGATTACGCAATCCCCGAGCCCTATCGATCAGGTTGGGTGGATGAAGTCAAGGGAATGCACTTGGTCAAGCTTAAGCGATACATCGGTGGGCGTGCGATTGACGTGGACTTGTTCCTTGCGGAGTCGGCCTACCAGGACGAAATTCTGCTGCGACGACGTTTGGCCGACGTGGAAGGCCGACAACTCTGGCTCGCCAGCCCCGAGGATTTAGTGCTGCTCAAGTTGGTAGCCGGACGGCCGCGCGACTTGATCGACGTGGCTGACGTGTTCTTTACACAAGGCCAACTGGACGTACAATACATGCGCAATTGGGCCGAGAAATTGGGAATCGAGAAGGAATTGGAGCATGCGATCGCGGAACAAACCGACGAGCGACCGTAAGGAGAGTGTTTTGAATTACCGCACAATTTGTATTTTGGCTGTAGCCATGGCGTTAGTTGGCTGTAGCAGAAGTGACGTGTCACCACCGCTGGCTTTCAATGCCACCGGTGCCCCCACCGTCGAGATCAGCGTGCCGGATATGATGTGTGAGGATAGCTGCGCAGTGAAGGCGAAAGAGATTCTCTCCGAGATTCCCGGCGCTCGAGAAGTAATCGTCGATTTCGACGCCAAGACGGCGACCGTGGCGATTGATGAAGGCGAGTTCGACGCCGACGCAGCCGTTGCGGCGCTCGTCGATCATAGCTTCGTTCACTCGACGCTGAAGGGTGGCGCGGCGAATTCTGTCGCCGTGCCGGCCGAGGACGCGTCCGCTAGGCCGCATGCGGCGCCGGTTCACTAGTCGGCAACTGCTCGTCCTTCGGGCGGTAGAATAGTGCGACCGGCAGCATCAACACGGCCGACACGGCGAACATTGAGCTGGGCGGCCAACCGGTGGCGTCGAGCACTTTCTGCCAGGCTTCCCACAGCACGGCGCCCAGGATGATGCCGATCCAACTGCATTGATTCATCGTGGCGATCATCCGCCCTTTCTCCTCGCGCGACGGCCGCGATTGCAACGCGACTTGCACCGGCACAATGAACATGCCGCTGAACAGGCCCACCAGCATCAAAACGGGAATGCTGCCATAGTAGCCGAGCAGCTGCCTTTGTGGCGGACCGCCGGGAACGGCCATCAAGAGAAGCGTGACGACGGTTCCGACCGTGCCCGTGACGACCACCTTGCGATTGACTCGGCCGCGCGACAGGTATCCGCTGAGAATGCACCCGGCGGCGATGCCCACGCCGATCGATGCCGTCAGCACGCCCAATCGCCATCCGAGCAACCCGAATTGCGTCTTGCCGAGTGCGTTGGCGGCCGTCAGCACGATTCCACCGACCATCCAGAACACGGCCACAACGACGATCGCCCACAGCAATTGGTGATCACGGCGGATTAACTGGCGGATTTCTTTGGGCACGCCCCACGACGCAAAACTGTGCGGCAGATTGGGCTGCGCGGGCGGCAGCGGCCGAATCGCCAGCGCGGTGAGCGCCCCAAACACGGCCACGACCAGGCACACCAACGAACCTTCCCACAACCGCTGATTTTCGGAACCGAGCAAAATGCTGGCCAGCGCGTTGCTGATGATCAGCGCCAGAAAGGTCAGCATCAGGAACAGTCCATTCGCCCGGGGCAGGTCGACCGGGCGAATGAGCTCGGGCAGGATGCCGTACTTCGCCGGGCCGAAGAATGCGCTGTGCACGCCCATCAAGAACAGCACGATGAACAGGCCTTCGAGCCCGACCACGTGGTACCACCAGAAGCCGAGGAAGCCGAGACTAACAATGACGATTTCCGCAAGCTTGGCACAAATCACAACGCGGCGCTTACTGAAGCGGTCAGAAACGTAGCCGGCGAAACCGGAGAACATCAGGAAGGCGACGGCAAAAATGAATTGTGCCTGACCCTGTCGATCGGGCACGCCGGCCGCGAGCTGCGCCGCCGTGGGCGTGG
The DNA here is from genome assembly GCA_044868555.1 of Lacipirellulaceae bacterium. Taxonomy (GTDB): domain Bacteria; phylum Planctomycetota; class Planctomycetia; order Pirellulales; family Lacipirellulaceae; genus JABDGM01. The sequence continues at coordinate 17,835 of JBIOWO010000002.1, forward strand.
CCAGCAGCAGGACCAACTGTTTGAACAGACCGTCGTTGAACGCGCCGAAAAACTGGGTCGCCGTCATGCCCCAGAAGCTGGTGTCTCGGGCGAGCGGCGGCAGCTCGTCGTGCGAAAGTGGGGAGGGCGACGCGATGGATATGCCGGAAATCGGAAACTCGCCGCGGCCGTTCGATGCGGCAGTAGCGGCGATGTCTCTAGACGCGAAGGACTTGCTCACGCAACTGATTATGACGCACGATCCATGACCGCCACAATATCAGTTGCGCGCCACGACGACGCGGACGCATACATCACGCGATCCGACGCCGCCCATAAAGCAGGAGTCCGCCGATGATGAACAGCAGAACGGACGCCGGTTCGGGGACACTTATAAACGTCCAACTCAACAAATCATGGTTTTCGTACGCGTCTGCGCCACCAGCCGTGAAGCCGACGTAGGCCGTACCGGAGTCAAGATTCAGAAGCGACCCCAAATTCACGGCGACGGATAGCGCTGGATTCACTAAGTCGTCGACATACACTTTGAGCGAACCAGGCAGATACAAGACGCGGCCGAGATGAGCGTTCCCGTCGGACATATTGGGCCCGACGCCGGCCGCTCCAAGAAACTGGCCTGCGAACGGACTGTTGACGCCGGTACCGGCCGACTGAACGCCGACGTGATTGCTGCTGGGCTCTTGCGCCAGGAAGTTCGGGTTCCGCCAAGTATCGAATTCGACCGCCAGACTGTTGGCAATCTCGTAACCCATGTACGAGTTGGTCAGGCCGAGCGCGGTGTTGCTTGTGTTCTGGACGACGAATGCCAACCCATCGCCGCCCGGTAGCGCGTTGGCATCGCCGACGCCGCTCGCAGCGGTGATTCGAAAAGAGAACGTTGTATCGAAGCCGGCTTGCACCGCCTGCTTGGTGGCATGCCAGACAGCGCCGGCCGTTGAAGGAACGGCAGCGGTCACGCGGATGTCGCTGCCCGATTGGGTAGCGCTGGGAACCAGATTGAGACCGCTGGTTGAGCTGAAATTCGGATACACGAACGCCGCGGCATGAACGCGAACGCAGGGCAGAGCGCAGCAACAAAATGCTAACGCCCAAGACGATCGAAGAATTTGATTGGACATTGCAATGATCGGGTTACATTAGCCGTTTCTCGGGATTGCACTCGCACATGAGTCTAGTCACGGGGCGCTCGAGGATCAAGCTTTTTTGCTGGCGAAGAGGCATTTTTTCGCGATTGGAAGCTCTCTCGCGGGTCGGCTCGCCGAAATCAATGGCGGCCGCAGTCGCAGTTAGTTGGGCCCCAAGCTCCGCGATTTGATCTTTTCCAGCACTTCCGGCAGCGGATATTCGATGATCGGAATGCCCAGGCCGGTGACCTCATTGAGCCGCTTCCAGCCGCGCGTGATGAGCCGCTCGCGCTCGGCGACGAATGTTGGATCGAGGCCGCGCTTGTCGAACGGTCCCTCGACCACGACCGGCGCAAAATCGTCCGCGACAATGTACTGAGCCAGCGTCGGATTGCAGCGGATGTGACGCTCCGACGTCGTGTGCAGCACTTCCGGATCGAGCATGCCGACAATGTAGCGCAAATACAAATCGCTATCGGTCAGCTCGGCCACGTCCTGGCCGCACACGTCGCACAGATAGCCTTCGTCGCATTTGGCCATGGTGTCGGGCTTTCGGCTGTCAGCTATCGGCTATCAGCAAGTCAAGTCGATCTGGCCGACGGCCGATAGCTGATAGCCGACAGCCTACAATCCCAACACATCCTTCATGCCATACAGACCCGGCTTCTTGCCGACGAGCCATTCGGCCGCAAGCAGCGCGCCTTGGGCGTAGCAATCGCGGTTCGATGCGGCAACGCGCAACTCGAGCGTCTCGCCCAGCATGCCGAAGATGATCGTGTGCTCGCCCGGATTGTCGCCGGTCCGCACGGCGTGGTAGCCGATCTCGTTGCGGGGCCGCGCGCCGGGCCGGCCCGAGCGGCCGTGCGTGTGCTGGTCGATGTCCATCGCCTCGGCCACGATCTCGCCGAACTTCAGCGCGGTGCCGCTGGGCGCATCCTCTTTGAAGCGATGATGCCGTTCGATAATCTCCACGTCCACGCCTGACGGCAACTCGCGCAGCGCCGTGGCCGCAATCTCGGTCAGCTTCATCGCCACATTGACGGCGGTGCTCATGCTGGGCGACCAGACGATGGGGATCTTCCGGGCCGACTTGCGGACGTACTCCTGCTGATCGGGCTCCAGGCCGGTCGTGGCGATTACGAGCGGCCGCGAAAACTCGACGCAATGGGCGACCACCGCCACGGCCGCGTCCGGCACCGAAAAATCGATCACGACGTCGGCATTCGATTCGCCGACGACGCCCAGGGGAATGCCGATCTCACCGACTCCGGCGAGGAGCCCGGCGTCTTTGCCGAGCAATGGATGATTGGCCGACTCGAGCGCGGCCACGACCTTGAAACGCGGGTCTTTGCAAGCAAGCGCCGTCACCCGCTGGCCCATCCGCCCGGCCGCTCCGTGTATGGCAAGCTTCATGCGTTCATCCTTCGATTACATAGCCCGGCCATCTTGGCCGAATGCAATGTCGTTTCACCCTGCATTTGTTCAAGAACCGACCCAAGATGGGTCGGCTATATGTCAACTATTCAGTTCGATCGCCCGGATGATTTCGTCGAGGTTGTTTTCCACCTGCACGGCCCGATTGGCGAACGCCGCGCGGCTCACGCCGCGGTTGCCGAGCACGCGGTTGAACTCGGCCTGATCATGGGTGTGATAGGCGACGGTCGCCGTCGGATCTTTCAATTGGTGGCCGGTGAGAATGCATACGACGCGCTCGCTTGGGGCGATGACACCCTCTTCACGCAGCGCCTTGGCCCCGGCGACGCTGGCCGCACTGGCCGGCTCGCAACCGAGCCCGTTCGCGCCGACTTGCGCCTTGGCATCGAGCATCTGTTCGTCGGTCACTTCGCGCACCACGCCATCGCACCACTCCAGCGCTCGCAAACACTTGGTCAAGTTCACCGGCCGGTTGATTTCGATCGCGCTGGCGATGGTCGACGCCCGTCGGCCGGAGGTGTCGAGCTCGGTGTAGTATCTATTGATGATGTCGGCGTCCGGCCGGCCGCCGTTCCAACGCAGGCCGCGGCGCTCGACCAGCTCGTACAGCGTGCTGGCGCCGGCCGCGTTGATCACGGCCAACCGCGGCACGCGATCGATGAGTCCCAACTTGTGCAGTTCTTGAAACGCCTTGCCGAACGCACTGCTGTTGCCCAGGTTGCCGCCGGGCACGACGATCCAATCCGGCACTTCCCACTGCAGCGCTTCCAGCACGCGAAACATGATTGTCTTCTGGCCTTCCAGACGGAACGGATTGACGCTGTTGACCAGATAGATGCCCTGCTGCGTGCTGACTTCCTGAACACGGGCCATGGCATCGTCGAAGTCGCCGGCAATTTGAAGCGTAAGCGCGCCGTAATCGAGCGCTTGCGAAAGCTTGCCGTACGAAATTTTTCCCGAGCCGATGAAGATGATGGCCTGCATCAGCTTGCTGACGCCACAGTACAGGGCGAGCGAAGCGCTGGTATTGCCGGTCGACGCACACGCGGCCCGCCGAGCGCCGATCGTGTGGGCGTGCGTAAAGGCGGCCGTCATGCCGTTGTCTTTGAAGCTGCCGGATGGATTCAGGCCCTCGTACTGCAGGAACAGATTTCCCGGCTGCACGCCGACGAACCGGGCCACACCGGGCGACGAATGGAGCAGTGTCTGCCCTTCGCCAATGGTGACTATTTTGCCCGGCGCCGCGAACGGCAACAGCTCGTAAAACCGCCAGACGCCGCTTAGGCAAAGTGGCTCATTGCGGCGCGACCATTTGTCCTCGAAGGCGGTGAGCGAGTCGGGAACCGGCAGGGCGTCCCAATCGTAGGCGACGTCCAAGAGCGCACCGCACGCGTCGCAACTGATGCGCACTTCGCCCACATCGTACGTGGCCGCGCAGTCGGGCATCACGCACCGCTGAAAGGCCAGATCGGTCATGGTGGTCACCTGAGATGCCAACGCCGTAGTCCTTGGGACGGGCCGCGCGCGACGACTTCGGAAGCATGAAAACGGGCGGCGTGGCGCGCAGGCTGAGCATGCCGCGACAGCGAGCGAATCCTAGCGACGCGGCCGGTTTCGGCGGCGATTTTCCCGTGGTCAACAACAAATCATTGCCGCCGAATAACTTAGTGACAGTTTACTTGACGCTGCCGCATCCCGCAACCGAAGTGAACGGGTGGCGGCGGCCCGGTCAGACGCTGGACAGGCCCCATTGCCCTATCTAGAATAACGGGTCTTCGCCGTGAGGGGATCGCTGACGGGCGAAGGGATCAAGCTTTTGGAGAACATCGATGAAGAAGACGGAAATGCTGTCGTTTCGGGAAAAACTTCACGCGCTTCGCGCTCGGCTCCGCGGCGACGTAACGACGATGGCCGAAGTGGCATTGCGAAAATCGGGCATGGAAGGGAGCGAAAGCAACGGCATGCCGATCCACATGGCCGAGCTGGGAAGCGATAACTTCGAGCAGGAGTTTACGCTCGGATTGATGGAAGCCGAAGGCGACACGCTGGGCTATATCGAGTCGGCATTGGAACGTATCGAAGAGGGTAACTACGGGCGATGCGTGCAGTGCGACGGGGCCATTCCCAAGGCGCGTCTCAACGCGATTCCTTACACGCCGGTCTGTATCAAGTGCGCCGAGCGGCAAGAACACCACTAGCAGGAAGGTGTCAGATGTCGGGTGTCGGGTTGCTGATAACTGACACTCGATGCTGCCACACCTGGCACCCTGGTTTCGTCATTTCGAGCGCCGATGCACTTTGGTACACTTGCGGCGTCATGGCGCAATTTCCTCGCAGTCGCTATTTGCTGTTTCTCGTGCCGGCGATCCTCGGTTGCGTGGCCGACCTGGCGACCAAGGCGTGGGTGTTCTCCGTGCCAGAATTGCGGGCCGGCGACGTTTGCTGGTTGTGGACGGGGCACGTCGGCATTCAGCTTAGCCGGAATTGGGGCGCGCTGTTCGGCATCGGGCAGGGCATGGTCGGGCTGTTCGCGGCGCTGAGCATCGCAGCGGCGGTGGCGATCCCGCTGTGGCTATTCTGGTTCGGCGCAGCCCGCGACGCCTGGCTCACCGCCGCGCTGGGCTCGGTGATGGCCGGCGTGCTCGGCAATCTGTACGATCGACTTGGCCTGTCGAGTGAGACGTGGGCCGCACCGGGACAAGTGGCGCCGTCGGCCGTCCACGCCGTGCGCGACTGGATTCTGTGGCAGGCCAACGACACATGGAGGTGGCCCAACTTCAACATTGCCGATTCTCTACTGGTTGTGGGTGCCGGGATACTGTTTATTCACGCTCTTCGGAACCCTGTCGCTCACCAGGGATGGAGGGCGAGCGATGCCAGTTCACCAAGGGAGAAATGATGAGACTTTCGAAAACAATGGCATACGCGATAAGTGCGATGCTTGATCTGACAAGCGCGGAACCAGGCGTGCCGATCTCATCCAGTGAGCTGGCTCGACTGGGAAAGATGTCGGAGCGGTTCCTGCTGCAAATTCTGCGCAGGCTGGTAACGCACGGACTCTTGCGGTCGACGCGTGGCGTGGTAGGGGGGTACTGCCTTTCGCGCTCTGCAGCCAAGATCACGCTGGGTGATATTGTTGAGGCGGTCGACCGATCGTGGGAGCACAGCCGGACCGTTTCGCGTGTTTTGAAGCCGAGCTACCGGAAGCGAGTTTTGCCGGTATTCGAACATGCGAGTAGGGCCTCGCTCCAGGAACTGCAGAATGTGACCGTGGCCGACCTAATTCGCAACGTCCGGAAAAAAGCGCGCCGTCCAGGCCGCGCGACGCCTAAGAAGGCGGCTCATTGATCGATTGCGAGACCGGTCTGGCGTTACCTCGCGGCGGAACGGCTGTCGTTCGGCGAGCCGCCAAGGAGGATTCCCAGCGGTAAGGGCCGCGCCGCGGAGGCCCAACTTCAACATCGCTGATTCTCTGCTGGTCGTGGGCGCCGCGATTCTGTTGTACCACGCCATGCGACAACCGGTTGCGCAAAATGACAAAAACGTGACCGATTCCGGAGTGCCCAAACTCGAAAAGAAGCCCACGTCGAATTGAGACTCGGTATCGGCAGCGCTTGCGGTCGCAAGTTTGTGAGGGACGTTTGAAGCGATGACAAGCTTATGTCACCCGCCGCGATATTTTGTGTTGCAAAATCGAGTTGACGCGATTTTGGATTCTGTGTTAAGAATTGACGCTACGCGGCTCGATTTTACGGTTTTCATGGAGAGGGTTCACTGGACACCGCAGAGCCGACGGTGCAACGTAGTTCGCAAATCGGTGGAAGAACTTCCTAGAACCCGATAGATAACCTGTAAACGGGATTTCAACCCGGCTTTTCATCGTTCAGGGAGCTCCAGACTTGCGGAGGCCGGCTACGCAAAAGCGGCTTCCCGGCCTTCGGGCTGCGCGGTTCGCGCTGGCGTAATTCTGCAAAATGCAATTTTCTCGGTCCATCGCGTACGCAGTTCACGCGACGCTGCTTTTGGCGCGTGCGAGTCCGGAAGTGCCGATTCCGTGTAGTGAACTGGCCCGCACGGGAAACATGCCGGAGCGATTCTTGCTGCGGATTCTCCGTAACCTTGTGAACAGCGGCATATTGCGATCCACACTCGGCGTCGGCGGCGGTTACTGCCTCGCGCGGCCGCCAACGCTAATCACATTGCGCGAAATCGTCGACGCCTTCGACGATTCGCTGACGCCAAGTTCACCGGTCTTCGACGTCTTTTCTCCGCCAGTGCGCGAACGAGTGATCTCGACGCTTCAAACCGGGGTCCGCCTCCGCCAGCAGGAGCTGGAGAAATTGTCGATCGCAGACCTGCTGATCGAAGACACGCTCAGCGGCCCCCACGGCAGCTTCAACAATGCGGCTCCCTCGGACTCATCGGCGCGCGGACACGGTCGAGGTCTGCGGCGGCGTTACTGAGCGGCCGAACGGCTGCCGTTCGGCGAACCGCCGATGAGAATTCCCGGCGGCAGGGGCCGCGCGGCGGTGGCATAACCCAGATCGAACAGGGCCTTCTTGATCTTACGGAAGTCGCCGAAGCTTTCGGGATAGGTCCAGATCGTGACCGTGGTGCCAACCGGCGAGCTCCGCGCCAGAGAGCGGCGCAGATCGCCTTGCGGCAAAAGCGCCTGATCGACGGGCTCGCCGATGTGCGCCAGCGCCGGGATCAGCTCCCATTTCACCAGTTGCACGGCCGTGCCGCGCTGTTCCAGGCCCGAACCAGTGCGCAGCGCAAATTCCCGCTTCTGCAACCGGTAACGTAACTGATAGCCGTCCACCGGCCCGACCATGCCTACAAATGAATCCTGTTCGCGCAGCCGCCAGGAGTTGTCCTCGGCGTGCCGCTTGAACTCCTTGAGCAGCTCGTCCAGTGGAATGACGGACACGGTGCCGTCGCCCAGCCGCAAATGGATTTCCTTGCCGCTGACCGTTTCCGCGAGCGGCGTCGGCAGGCTGGTCACGGCTTCCACTTCCGGCGACTCGGAGAGGATTGCGATCTGCTGGCGCGTCAGCTCGTCGAGCGTTTGCTGCGCGACGCTGAGCTTTTGCCGGAGGTCGAAATCACGCTGCTGCTGCCGGCTGAGTTTAGAGCGCAGCTCGGCCATCTCCTGTTCGCCCGCCGCCACGTAGGTGCCCAGGTATTCTCGCTCGCGCTCCTTGAGCAGCACTTCGCTATGCACATTGACGGAGCGCTCGACCAATCCACTTACGTCGTGTTGCATGCTGACTGCCGCCCGGACGGCGGCCTGCAACTCCTCATCCGTAGCCGCCTGTTGGACATCAACCCCCGAAAGCTGGCTCACGGAGCGCGAAGTGCGAACGCCCACGACCAGCACCAACAAGATGAGAATCCCCACGATGTTCGTGATGACGTCGAGGAAAGAATCCTGACCCGGCATCTGATCGGTTTCGATTTCAGCGTGTGGCACTGGGCACCCCCTCTTGTGGTCGCGTCGCGGTGGCCTCGTTGCGCACTTCGATGCCGCTGTTTTTGAGCAGCCGGGCGAGGTCGTCGGCGCGGGCCTGGCCGTCGGGAGCGACCTCCAGCAGCAACACGGGACGCCAGTACATGCTGGTGCCGGCAAGGTCCCATTCGTGCACGCGACCTTGGACGGCCCGGACGAAGTCGTCCAGCTTTGCGGCAGTCGGTCCTTTCAACAGAATCTCATTACCCGCCGCGCTTCGTCCAGTGTCTTGTGGTGAGTCGGGTTGAAGGGCGAGGCGGTCCGCATGAACGGCGACACGAATCGTGCGCCGAACCGGCACCGAAGTCGGCCCCTTGCCCTTGATCGCCCAATTCTGGCCGCGGGTGTGGGCGGGGATCCGCTGTTGCACGTTCATCTGCATGTCGAGCGGCACGCGCTCCGGCGGCTCGTCGCTTGAGGACCGCCCGCCGGCGCCGGGTGCGCGGGCGTTTGTCGCGCCGCCGGCCGAACGTTCGAGCGCCGCGAGTGGCGCCTCGCCGACACCTCCGGCAAGTGACGATCCTGTAGCGCTCGGTGACAGCGGCGGGGCCGCGCCGCGCATACTCGATCCATCGCCCGCAGGCGTACCGGCTACGACATTCAACGACGTGCCCTGTTGCTCGCTGCTCATCGACGGCATAGCTGCCCCGCCCGAACCGCCGCCACCGGCGGCGCCGGCCGACCCAGAAGCTGCCGTGCCGCCGGACGCGCCGTTTCCTCCTCCGCTCGAGCTTTGGCCATTGCCAGGGGCGCCGACCACTCCGTCCGTCACTTCATCGCCGGGGCCGGTGCGCTGCTCGCCGTTGCCGGCTCCACCTTGTCCCGTGCCACCGTTTGGCACAACGCCTTCGCCGAAGAACTCGCCTTGCTCGCCGTTCGCGCCGGCCTCCGTGGCGTAGGGGCCGCTGGAGCCACCGCCGTAGCGGCCACCGCCCTGTCCACGACCATTGCCAAATCCACCGCCGCCGCGCTCGTCGCTGAACTCGTCGCCGCCGGCGCCGTCTTCGTCGACAATTTCAACATCGTCCTCAAAACTTCGCCCGCCGCCGCCCTGCCGTGCGCCGTATTCCCGCGGCGCTGCCGCAATAAGCATCTGTTGCCGCGAGCGCGAATTCTCGACCGCGTGTTGTTCGAGCTCGGCCAGCAGCGGGTTAGACGTCGGAAACTCAAGCTTCCAATCGTCATCGATCAGCTCGTAGCCGAAATCGGTGTCCCAACTTTCGATCGCCTGGCGAACGCGGTAGTAGGCCAGAATGCCCTCGGGACGGACGAGAATCAGCGGGTAGGGCTGCGCCTCGCGGTTCGGAGTGGCGGAGCCCTCCTGGCGGACGATGTAATCTCTCGCGGCACGGAGCGCGGCCGCCAGCGGATTGCCGGCGCCCAGCGGTGGGCGAAAGTCCTCGGGGGTCAACCGAATTCCTTCGGGCTGCAACACGACTTCGTTCTGGCGGCACTCAATGTAGATCGGCCGGCGTTGTGTGCCGTGCGGGCCTTCGTACGGAATGATCGCGTACGACCGCTTCTTCGACTTGTTCTCGTCCTGGAGCGACGCAATCGTTTCTCGCGTCGCCGCGATGATCTGTCCGAGTCGGTCGACTTCGCGCTCCGCCTGCTTGCGGTCGTCGTAGTGATCGCCCTCGAGCGCTACCAGCTCGTTCACGGAGTATTGCAGCGCCTGCATCTGCTCCTTGAGCCGGCGCGTGTGGTCCTCGATGTGGCTGAGCCGCAGTTGATCGTCGCGGAGCCGCTTTTCCGCTTCCGTGCGAACGCCGTTGAGCTTGGCGACGTACTCGTTGACCTGGTCGAGCTTCTGGCGATCGTCCTCGTGACCGCCGGCGGCCGCGGCCGCCTTTCTGGCTTCAACTTCGCGCAGGGCCGCATCGTGCGCTGATCGACTCACGGCGATCAGCACAACCAGGAGGGCTCCCATCGTCGACAACAGTACCCCAATGAAGGGAAACAGTGAGATGGGGCTGGAGACGTCGGTGGCTTTAGCACGGCTCATGCAGCTTGGTTCGTCGGCTCGTTGCCGCCGCTCTCCACGCTACGCGTGGCAGCGGGCACATGGCGCAATCGCGTGTTCATTAACCCGATGGCGGCGGTCAAGCTCTCGATGATTTCCTCGAAGTTGTACCCGTGTTGCAGTGCGACCAGGTTGTCGTTCAGGGCGTCTTCGAGCTTGCGGATCTGTCCGGTGGCGTCGACCACGCGCAACAACACGTCGCCCTGCTTGACCAATTGTTCCTGCTGGCGGACGGTCGCGCCGGCCGCTTCGACAAGCGCCACCTGCATTTCCTTGAGCAGGCTTTCGCTCCGCCCGATGAGCTGCTCCTGCCGATCGGCCGCGACAACCATCGAGTCGCTCAGCGCGTTCTCGACTTGCCCTAGGTGGCGGCGATTCTCCTCGGCCAGCTCTTTCTCGCTGGCGGTGAGCACCTCGCCGTGGCGCTGCAGCGCGTCGACCAGTAGATCGGCGAGCCGTTCGAGTCCTTCGCGCAATCGTTTGACATTGTCCTGGGAGCTACGGTCGAGCTTATCGGCGTGCAAGGCCGCGCTAGTGCTCAGCCGGTCGGCGTGCTTCTGAACGCCATCGTTCAAGAGCCGGGCGTGCAGATCGAGGTTCTCTTTGATGCTGGCGGAGAGCGAATCGCGGACAATGGTGCCCGTGGCGACAGAGACGTCGGCCCATTGCTGGTGCGTGGCGTCGATCGTCGATCGCCAGACCTCGGCCTGCCGCGCAGCCAGTGCTTCGCAGGCTTCGATCACCTGCTCACTCATCCGCCGCACCACGGCGACGTTGGGGTCGTGATGGACCCCCGTCTCCTGGAACCGACCGGTCAATTCGGCGGCCATGCGTTCGTCGGTCCGGGCCAGCAGTCGGTCTTCGACGCGCTCCACGCCAGTCTTCGCAAACATGAGAATCATGGTCAGTGCCAGCGCGGTGGCCGTATGGTCGAACGCGACTCCCAGGCCGTGCGTGACCTTTGTCATCGACTCTTCGAGTGTTTGCGGATCGAGGTTGGCGACGGCGATCGTGATGCCGATCACCGTGCCCAACAGACCGAGAATCGGGATCACCCAGATGATCATCCGCACCAGGGCATAGCCGGACTGAATCTGGATGGATTCGAGCTCTTCGAAATGGCGCAATTGCCCTGCGAGCTCGTCGGCCGATCCTTTGCGCTGGACGAACGAGAGGGCGTCCGACAAGCGGCGCACAACGTACGTCCGCTGCAATCGCGCGGGCAGGGCAGTCAATTGTTCCATCAGACGGTCGCAGTCTTCGACCCGTTGGCCGCCGGCGGGAGTGGCTTCGATGAGGACGCGATCGAATACGCTGAACTGCATCAGCAGCTGCACCAGGCGCATCACTAGTGCGGCGCAGCCGACGAAGAACACACCCGTCTCGATTCTCTCGATCGCATGCTTCATCGTGTATTGATGCAGCAACCAATTGGTGACGAGTCCGGACGTAAGCGCTAAATCGTAAGCCACGTAAGTGAGGCCGCCCCAGACGAGCGGCAGACCCAATATCCATTCGCAGATGCGGGCGATGCGTGACACGGCGACGGTCCTTGTCCGGTGGTTTCCTTCTCACCCAGGGCTGCAACAAAAGTGCGCGGAGTGGGCGTAGTATGAATACAGTTCCTCCCACAAAATCGACCTAATCGTCAAAGTTGATGAGGGAAACTCCTGCCCCGGAGTCCCAAAATGGCCAATCGGTAGCAGCGACGAAATCGGCACACTTTGCCAAAGGTTCCGGCAGAATGTGCCGATATCCTTTGCGTGCCGCGAGTTGTTACGCGGCGTTGACGAACAACCAGCATCGCTAGCAACGCAGAACCCTGTCGGGGCAAATCGCCCGACGCGTATCGCGCCGCGTATTCCCAGGGGGGCGCAGTCCGGGTCGGCTCATCCGAGTCGCCCGGACTGCTTTTTTCGGGGCGCGTAG
>JBIOWO010000003.1:0-20465 GCA_044868555.1 Lacipirellulaceae bacterium
CCCCCCGACCCCCTCGCGCGATCATCTCGCGCGGCCTCATCAGTTTTCTCTCTCATCCCTCGACCTTCAACCGTCAACCCTGAACCCCATTTTTACACGATTCACCTTGACGCGCAGGGGCAACAACTGCTTCAATGCGACGAAGCACTGGGGACGGTGTTTGATCCTGTGCTGGTTGCTTTGCTCATGCGATGTGAAGCCACCGATCGTAAGGCATAGTACCGACTCGAATTTCGTGTCCGACAAACGCTGCCGAAACTCGTCACGCTGAAGCGGCAACGATTGTCTTGGATTTTGTGGTTGTCTCTCCCCGCCGGTCAGCGCCCAGGGGACAGACCCGATGAGTGACACGGGCGCTGCAACGGAAGGAGCCATTCACAATGGCAAAGAAGAAAAAGGCCGCGAAGAAGTCGACCAAGAAGAAGTCCGCTTCGAAATCGGGCGCCAAGAAATCGACCAAGAAGAAGGGCGCCGCGAAGAAGTCGACCAAGAAGAAGTCCGGCAAGGCCAAGGGCGCCAAGAAGCCGACCAAGCAGGGGACGCCAAGCAGTGCCTTCCCGGCACCGACCCCCTTCTAACGCCCCGGCACGGCCGATTCACTTCGGCCGCGTTGGTTCTGCAACAACGACGACCACCGGTTGGCTGCGCGCCATCGCACAGCCAGCCGGTTTGTTTTTGAGGGTTGAGGGTTTAGAGTCGAGGGCTGAGGGTGCAGAAAATTGCAGCTTGGCGAACAATGGATCCTGCCTTTCGCCTGTCGGCTAACGCCATTCCCGGTTATCCTACAAACCGGCCCCGCATTCTGGACCCTCAACCCTAAACTCTCAACCCTCAACCATTCCCGCCTTGGCCGACTCATCGTTGGATAATTGCGGTCCAGACTCTCCCGCATCCGGGGCCGGCTTCGGCGACCTGGGACTCTCGGACATCATGCTCGCGTCGCTCGCGCGGGCCGCGTACGATGCGCCGACGCCGGTGCAAGCCGGCATCATTCCCCGCGCGCTGGCCGGCGTCGACGTGCTCGGCCAGGCCCGCACCGGCACCGGCAAGACCGCCGCGTTTGCGATTCCGATCCTCGAACAGCTCAAGCATGGCCGCAAAGGCGCGCCACCTCAGGCACTGGTCATGGTGCCGACCCGTGAATTGGCGGTCCAGGTCCGCGACGAAATCGACAAGCTCTCTCACGGCCGACGGGTTTCGAGCGTGCCGATCTACGGCGGCAAGCCCATTCGCGGCCAGATCGCCAAGCTGCAGAGCGGGGCTGATATCGTAATCGGCACCCCCGGCCGAATTCTGGACCACATCGGCCGCGGCTCGCTCGACTTGCGATCGATCCAGATCGTCGTTCTCGACGAGGCCGACCGCATGCTGGACATCGGTTTCCGGCCCGACATCGAAAAAATTCTTCGCCGCTGCCCCAAGCAACGGCAGACGCTGTTGCTTTCGGCGACGGTCGCCCCGCCGGTCGAGCGGCTCGCGCGCACGTACATGCACGAGCCGGAGGTCATGGACTTCTCGCCCAAGTCGATGTCGGTCGAAACGATCGATCAGTACTACTTCACGGTCGATCACGAACAGAAATTCGACCTGCTCGTGCGGCTCTTGAAGCGCGACCAGCCCGAGCAGGCGATCGTCTTCTGCCGCACGAAGCGCGGCACCGAGCGGATCCACCGCCGCCTGAGCAAGCATTTCCCCGCCGCCGACATGATGCACGGCGACATGCAGCAATCGGCCCGCGACCGGGTGATGAAGGCGTTCCGCGCCGGCGAGATACGGCTGCTCGTGGCCACCGACGTGGTCGGCCGTGGTATCGACGTCACCAGCATCTCGCACATTATCAATTTCGACATCCCGCAGTCGTCCGACGATTACGTCCACCGTGTCGGCCGCACCGGCCGCATGGGCCGCGAGGGCGTGGCCTACACGTTCGTCACCACCGAAGAAGGCGGCGAGCTGACGCGGATCGAGATACTCATCAACCGGCTTTTGAAGCGCGACGAGATCGAAGGCTTCACGGCCGTTGCGATGCCGGTAAAGGCTACCGCGCCCGCGCCGGGAGCCGGCGCGGGCCAGGAACAATCCGATCAACCACCGGCGCCGCCGCGCCCCACCCCACCCGGCCGCCGTCCGCCCAAGCGTCACCGCCGCGGGCTATAAGCCCACGTAAACCGTCATTTGACAAATTAGTAAAACTATACAATAATGTCAATATGGCAGAGGTCCTGGGCCAACTTCCGCCGTTTAGCGACGACGGCCTGCTGCCGCCGGGTGATTATTTACTCACGCTCGACGAGTTAGCGCGATCGGTGCTGGTCTTAGGACCAGCGGACGCGGCGCGATACCCGATGTGGAATACGGCTTGGCGAACGCGGTTGGTGGAGAATCTGGCTGTGCTTGTCGGCCAACTCTGGCGCACAGGAATCGACCACATTTTCATTGATGGCTCCTTCACGGAGGACAAGGATCATCCCAATGACATCGACGGCTATTTCGAATGCGAATTAGCACATTTGGCCAGCGGCGATTTGGAGCGGGGCCTGAACGCGCTTGATCCGCACCGGATTTGGACCTGGGACCCGGCCAGCCGCCAGCCCTACCGAGGAGATCCCAAACGGCAGCTTCCAATGTGGCATCAGTATCGCGTCGAATTGTATCCGCACGTCGGCCAATTAAGTGGCATTCGCGACCGATATGGAAATGAGCTGGAATTCCCGGCCGCCTTCCGGCGAACACGATTTGGCCAACTGAAGGGAATCGTCAAGATTGGAGGCCGTCCATGATTCGCAATGACGCTGAATACCGCGAAGCCATCGAGCGGATTCGAGCGGAGAAGGCCCGCCTACAGGAGTTGCGCAAGAAGCTCAAAGCGCAGGGGCTGGATCAGCAACAGCTTAAGCGCGTCCTCGACCCGATGCAGTCGTTTCACGATCAACTCCGCGAGGAAGCAGAAAGCTATGAGCGCCTCCAGCGCGGCGAATTCGAAGAACTTCGAAATTTTGAAGGCGTGGGTCGTTTGTTGATTGCGCTCCGCATTGCCAAAGGCATCAGCCAGCGGGAGTTGGCAGAGCGGCTCGGCGTGCATGAGTCGCAGGTGTCACGTGATGAGCGTAATGAATACCACGGGATCACGTTGGAGCGCGCCAACCGGATATTGGAAGCGCTGGGGGCCGAGGTGCGCAGCACCGTCGAAACGACTTGCTAAGTGCCAGCCGCTTGGGCAACGGCCGGCGATCTTTTGTCGCGCGGTTCGCCTGGCCCACAATCCGCGACCAACCGTCGCGGCTCGTTGGGGGATCAAACGAAGGAAGCGCGGCATTGTGTCTTCCGCGATTGTTAAGAATTGTTAACACGCCGATTCCGCGCTGGCAGGTCAGGAATACGCGGAAACGTAGCGAAAAGTCTGTCACCTTTCGACGCCCGACATTATGATGCGGAGAGATATCTGGCGAGCGGTCTGGCGGCGAGCGAACAGGCGAGGGGCGAGCAATGCGGCGGCGGAAGCAACGGGCGCGGACGGGTCGGCGGATGTCGGCCATCCGGAAACTGACCTTTGAGACACTCGAAAGCCGGCAATTGCTGGCGGCCAACATTCTCGTCGTCACCGACCCGGCCGGTGCGTCGAACCAGCCCGATGACAACGACCTCTTGAATTTCTTGACCGCGGCGGGACACACCATCGACGCCGATAGCGGCGCATTCACTGCCGCCCCACCCTCGGCCGCCCAACTTGCCGACGTCGACCTGATCATCGTCAGCCGCACCACCATCAGCGGCAACTACGACGACGGCACGGAGCCGCAAGACTGGAACGCGCTCAACAAGCCGCTACTCTTGATGTCTCCGTTCCTTGCGCGGAGCTCCCATTGGGGCTGGCTCAATTCGACGACGCTGCCGGCCGACGCTGCCGCGCCCACCACTTACAACGCGTTTCCCAACGCGGCCCATCCATTCGTCAACGGTCTGACGACCGCCTATGCGGCCGCCGGCGTGCAGATCGACAGCCTTATCTCGACGACCATTCCAGCCAGTGGCGCGACGACCGTGGCGACGATCACCACCACCGGCGGCACGGCCGCCGCCATCGTCGATATCCAGGCTGGTGCGACTGCCTTCAATAGCAAAGGGACGTTCGGCGCGCGGCGCGTGTACTTCACGATGCCCGATTATCCCGACAAGGCAGCTCAAGACTTCGACGACGTGTTGACGCAGAACGCCAAGGACATCGTCCTGCGAATCGTCGATCAGATCGCCGAAGCGAGCGTGCTGGAAGCGGAGGACGCCACGCTCTCCGGCCCGACTGTGGCAACCGAGAATGTGGGCTTCACGGGAACTGGTTACGCCGACTACGGCACGACGCCCGGCCAGTACATCGAATGGAACGTCACGGCCAGCCAGACTGGGCTCTACACGCTCGATTTCCGCTACGCGAACGGCTCGGCCGCCGACCGGCCGCTCGAGCTCCGCGTCAATGCGGCCGTCGATCAGGCATCGCTCGCGTTCCTCCCCACGGGCGCCTGGACAACGTGGCAGCACGTTACCGAGCAGGTCGTCCTCAACGCGGGAAGCAACCTGGTGCGGCTGACGATGACCGGCGCCGAAGGGCCGAACATCGACAATCTGGATTTCACGTTCGATTCGATCCTTGTCACGCCTCCGGCCGCTCCCACGAATCTCGTGGCCAACGTCGTGTCATCGACGCAAATCAACCTGTTCTGGACCGACAACGCAAACAACGAGACCGAGTACCAGGTGGAGCGGCGGCTGGCCTCGGGCGGATCGTTCGCCCCCATCGGCACGCTGGGCGCCAACAGCACGAACTTTCCCAACGCCGGCCTCACCGCCAACACGCAGTATATTTATCGCGTGCGGGCACACAACTCGGCCGGTGACTCCGACTACTCGAACGAGGCCAACGCCACGACGCTTCCACCCGGCAGCACGACGCCCTCGGTCACGTCCGTCAATCCAGGACCCGGCGCCACCGACGTGTTCCTCGATCACGATGTCGTGGCGACTGTCTCGGTGCCCAACGGCGGCATCAGCCAGGCCACGCTCTCGGCCAGCACGGTCAAGATCTATCCCACGGGCAGCCCGGGCGCGCCGGTGGCGGCGGTGCTCAATACATCCGGTGGTGGCGATATCATCGTGGCCCGGCCCGTGGCGAATCTCGCTCCAAACACCAGTTACACGTTCGAGGTCACGAGTGGCCTCCAGGACGTCACAGGTGCCGGCTTTGCGCCGTTCACATCGACCTTCACCACCGGCACGCAGGTCAGCCCCGTCGACACATCGATCCAGTTTGAGAAAGTGGTCCTGGCCAATGTGCCGACAGGGCAGTACACGGCCGTGGCGATCGGCCCCGATGGCAAACTGTACGCGGCCGGCGTGGCCGGTCACATCTTCCGCTGGAACATCCTGGCCGATGGCACGCTGGGACCCATCGAAACGATCACCTCCCTCCGCGACGCCAACGGCGGCGACCGGCTGCTCATCGGCCTGGTGTTCGATCCCACCACCACGGCCGAGAATCCCATCGTGTGGGTGACGCACACCTTCTTTGCGTTCTCGAACGCGCCCGAATTCACGGGCAAGCTCACGCGGCTGTCCGGCGCGAACCTGCAGAACGTCCAGGACTTCGTCATCAACTTGCCCCGCTCGGCGCTCGACCATGTAACGAACCAGGTCGTTTTTGGGCCCGACAACAAGCTCTACTTCCTGCAGGGCAGCATCAGCGCGATGGGCGCGCCGGACAACGCCTGGGGACTCCGCCCCGAGGTTTTGCTGAGCGCGGCCGTGTTGCGGTTCGATCCCGCACTGTGGAACGCCGCGGTGAATGGTCCGCTCGACGTCCACACCGCCGATGCCGATCCCTACGATCCGTTCGCCCCCGCCGCGCCGCTGACGATCTACGCCACCGGCACGCGCAACGCCTACGACCTGGTTTGGCACTCGAACGGTTACTTGTACGTGCCGACGAACGGATCCGCAGCAGGCGGCAACACGCCGGCTACGCCCGATCCAATTCCACCCGGCGGGCTGCTGCCACGCATCGACTCGGCCACCAACGGGCCTTACACCGGGCCGGTTGTGCCGGCGCTAAACAGCGTCAGCACGCAGAAGGACTGGCTGTTCAAGGTGGTCGAGGGAGGTTATTACGGACACCCCAATCCCACCCGCAACGAATTCGTGCTCAACGGTGGCGACCCGACCGGCGGGGCCGACCCCGCGCAGGTGGTCGAATACCCGGACGGAACGCTGCCCGATCGCAACTATCGCGGCTTCGCCTTCGACTTCGATTTCAACAAATCGCCCGACGGCATCATCGAATATAAGTACGGCGGCTTCGGCGGCGCGCTCGTCGGCAAACTGCTGGTCGTCCGCTTCAGCTCGGGCGACGACATCATCGTGCTCGAGCCGGGCCTGAACGGCGACATCGTCGGCAGCAACGACGCCATCGCGAGTTTCGACGGCTTCGACGATCCGCTCGATCTCGTGGAAAATACCACCAATGGCTATCTCTACGTGTCGCAGTTCGACCGCTCCGGCGGCCAGGGCACCATCACGCTGCTCCGCCCGTTGGAACCAAACATCGGTCTCAGCACAGACCAGCTGATTTTCGACGAGATCAGCGGCGGCGCGGCCAGCACGGCCAAAACAATTACGGTTTCGAACTCGGGCAACACCACACTCACGCTCTCGAACATTTCGCTCACGGGCACCAACGCCAACCTGTTCGCATTCAGCCCCGCCATCACCGCCCCGCAAAACATCGCCCCCGGCGGCAGTCTGAACATCAGCATTGTTTTCAACCCACCTGCCGGCAACCCGAATGGGCCGAAGATGGCCAACCTGCATCTGTCCACCAACGATCCCGACCGCCCGAACATCGATCTGTATTTGGGCGGACTCACCACACCCGGCTGGGAGGGAAACAACGAGCCCTCCTGGCAGTGGATCCTCGACACGTTCCGCATCCCGATCGATGTGGGCGACTCGAACGACGCCACCGCGCCGATCGAAGGCATCGTCCTGCCGAATGCCAACAATATTCCTCGGTTCGTCAAGGCTGGTCCCGGTGCGGTAACCGTCGAAGTTCTGGCCGCGTTCGTCACCAACTCAGGCGCCGCTACGGCCGGCATCATCGGCTGGTATGCTGCTCCGACCACTCTCAACGAGTTGCTGCAGCTTGGAAGCGGCACCAGTGGCCAGCACCAGGAGTTGAATCCCACGATTCAAAGTGGCTCGACCAGTTTCGATCCCGGCATCGGCACGTTTGGTCTGTATAGCAGTACCCCAGCGATTCCAGGCCGCATCGTGTATTCGGAAAACGCCCTCAACACGTGGGATAGCGGCATCCAAAAACACGAGGTCTTCCCACTCAAGGATCTCGGCGGAGCCGTCGTGCCGAATGCTTACGTCGTGGGGGTCGAGGAGGCCACCAACAACGACTTCCAGGACTACGTCTACATCATCCGCAACGTGGCGCCGTACGTACCTGGCGTTGCGGGCGACTTCAACGCCGACGGTTCCGTCGACGCCGCCGACTACGTGACATGGCGCAAAAACCTCAGTCAGCCGATCGCTCTGCCCAACGAGAATGCAACTGCCGGCGCGGTCACCCAAGAGGACTACACGACGTGGCGTGGCAACTTCGGGGCGGTTGCTGCCGCGGCCGCTGGCCAGCCGCTGCCAAACTCCGTGTCGACAATCGATGGTCCGGCCGCGGCGGCCTTCGCATCGCTCGGCGCGACGGCGCCAACGGAGGACGCGGACGAGGAATTGCTGTTCGTGTTCCCAAATCCGTCGAGCCAATTCGTTCGCCGCGGCAGTCGCCAACTAATTGCCGCCCATCACCACCAACAGATTCACGACTTGTCGCTCCGCAATCTCGACCACTATTTCGAGCTGCTACAGCGCCGGGACGAATCGCGCTCCTCCGTCCCGAAATCCGCCTGCGACCGCGATGCGGGCGAAGAATCGGACGCCGACGATACTGACAAAACCGCGACCGCCAGTCGCGAAGTCGGCGCCGGCCGCGCTCGGGGCGTACCGGCCAGAAGCAGGCTGCATTAGTCGAAGGTCCGCCGGAGTGTGCCGCGCGACCAACGGTCGACGCTTCATTCGGCCGCTGCAAACTCCGTCTTCAAAAACTCGGCCGCCGTCTCCCACTTGGCGGCCGCGGCTTTCCAGTCGACCTGCATCGCGCGAACTTCGCTCGGCGTTTTCACCCGCGGCGAGGCCGCCACGCCTTCGCGCAGCGGAATCTGGCCGCTCGGGCCGTCGGCCAGCCGCCGCTCCACGCCGTCCGATAGCAAGTAGTCAACCAGCTTCTCCGCCGCCTCGGGGTGGGGCGAGCCCTTGATGAGCGCGAGCGTATTGGGAATGAACAGCGTCCCCACCTGCCCCTCGCCCTGATCTGGATAAATGATCGCCACCGGCATGCCGCGCTCAATCTCGATGAGCGCATCATCCGTATCCGTCAGTCCGAACGCCAACGTGCCGGCCGCCACCGCCTCGGCCACCTGCTTGTTGCCAGACATGATGCGGGCGTTGCGCTTCACGCCGTCGAAAAACTCCTTGGCTTCGCTGTCGCCCCAGGCGGCGAACAAGCACACGGCCTGGGTCGCCGTCGTGCCGAACAGCGGCTTGGCGATACCGCACCGCTCGTACCATTGCGGATCGGTGAGATCGCGAATCGACTTGGGCCGCCGCTCCTCCGCCACTTGATTCGTGTTCACAATCAATACGCGGGCCCGGGCCGCGAAGCCGTACCACATCCCGTCCGGCGACCGCGCGCTGGCCGGATACGCGCTCGCCTGCGGCGATTGGTAGGGCCGCAGCAAGCCTTGCCGCTCCAGCCGCAACGTATTGAGAATTTCGTTGTTCCAGAACAGGTCGCACCGCGGCCGCTCGCGCTCCTCAATGATCGCCTGGACCAGGCCCACCGTCTTGGTCGACTCCGTGTCGAACTTGGGCCGCACGATGATGCCCGTCTCCTTCGTGAAGTCGGCAAAGATCGGCGCTGAAAAATCCTGGTCGAGCGCCGTGTAAACAACGACCTCTGGCGGTTCCGTTTCGCCGCCACAGCCGATCACGCTCAGCAGCCACGTGGCCAAAATCACGCAGCATGCAGCCGCATTGATATGCCTGCCAAATCGCCCGCGACTTCTCGCCGACTTCATGACTTTCCTCCACCCCAACGACAAATCACGTTGCCGCCCCCCCGCCACGCTGATACATTCACCCACAGAACCTATACAAGAATATCTCACGCGAAGCTAGCTGTCAGGTGTCGGGCGCCAGGTGTCAGAAAGGGTCCGACAGCCGAGATCTGACACCCGAAACCTGACACCTGACACCTACTTCACCCATGAAACTCGTCCTGCTCGGCACCGGCGGCTACTACCCCACGGACCAGCGTCACACCGCGTGCATGATGCTGCCGGAGATCGGCGTCGTGCTCGATGCCGGCAGCGGCATGTGCTACCTGGGCCAATACCTGGGCACCGACCGCTTGGACATCTTTCTCACGCACGCCCACCTCGACCACATCATCGGCCTGACCTATCTCATTAACCTGGTGCCCACCGACGTGCTTGCTCGGACGACCGTCCACGGCGAAGCGGCCAAGCTGACCGCCGTGCGCGACCACCTGTTCGCCGAGCTGATCTTCCCCGTCAAGCCGAAATTCCAATTCCAGCCGCTCACCAGTCCGTGCCCGATTGCCGACGGCGGCACGCTCACGTATTTCCCGCTCAAGCACCCGGGCGGATCGGTCGGTTATCGGCTCGATTGGCCGGACCGCAGCATGGCCTACGTCACCGACACGACCGCCGCGGCCGACGCCGATTACGTCGCCCATATCCGCGGCGTCGACCTGCTGCTGCACGAAGCCAATTTCCCCGAAGACATCGACAGCATGCCGGTGATCACCGGCCACAGTTGGCTGCAGCCAGTGGCCGAAGTCGCCGCCGCCGCCCAGGTCGGCCGGCTCGTCCTGGTCCACGCCGACCCGCTCATCAGCGACGCCAGCGCGTTCGACCTCGACGCCGCCCGCCGCGTCTTCAAGAATCTCGAATTCGGCGCCGACCGGATGGAGCTGGAGTTCTAAGTGCGTCGGTCAATTGGTCGCGTGCCCGCCAACGCAACCGCACTGAATCACTACCGCGAAGCGGTAGCACTCCGAAGCCCAGGGTCGCGCAGCGCACCCTGGGTCACAAGCGCAACGAGAATAAACTACCCCAACGGGGTTGCACACCGTACTGTGGAACCCCGTTGGGGTTCAACGCACAAGTTGGGCACCTGAGACCCAGGGTGCGCCGCTTCGCGGCGACCCTGGGCTTTGGAATTGAACGCCTTCGGCGTTACTTCAATTGCTTGATCCGCCGATGCAGCTCACGCTGATAACTGTCGTGCTCCACCTCGACCAGATGCCGTGGCGAACCGACGTAACGAATGCCGCCATCGAGTGAAAGTCGATTCTCTCGTTTCTCGCGCTGAAATCGTATCGCCGCGGGCTCTGTGCAATCTAATCCGCGCACATACGCCGCAATCAACTGCGACTGATAATCCACCAGCCCAAACTGGCCGCTGTCCGGTTGAATCAGCCCCACGACGTACAAATCGTCACGGTCAGGGTGAAACACGTTGAGATATAGCTCCGGCCGATCGTCGTGCCAATTCAAATGCTCCCGATCGACGAACGGGAACGATAGCTTGAATCCCGTGGCGTAGATAATCAAATCAACCGCCTCGCGGCTGCCATCCACGAAAGCGACGTGGTTGCCGTCCAGCTCCCGCACGTCCGGCTTCACGCGAATCGTCCGCCGGGCCACGTCATACGGCCAGCGGGAATTGATCACCGGATGCGTTTCCAAAAACCGGTGGTCCGGCCGCGGAAGGCTGTCGAGCGCAGTTGGCTCCCACGCAGACCGCTCGATCCAGGCAGCCGCCCAGCGCCGCAACCAAAGCGGCGACCGCAAGCCGAATAGCCGGCGACCGCACTGATCGATCGGCGTGCCCCGGTAGAAACGCGGCAACACGCGATACCCGCGCCGCAAGCTGTGAAACGTCGCTGCCGCGTAAGACGCCACGTCGGTCGCAATGTCGAACCCCGAATTGCCGCCGCCCACCACCAGCACCCGCCGCCCACGACAAATCTCCGGCGACTTGTAGTGGGCCGAGTGAATCGCCTCGCCGCCAAACTGCCCGGGATACTCGGGCCACCGCGGATCCCAATTATGCCCGTTCGCAATCACCACGCCCCGATACCGCCGCCGCGTACCATCGGCCAGCGTAACCTCCCAGCCAGCAGAGGAGTGGGAGAGAGGGAGAGGGGGAGCGGGGGAGATTTCATTGGACGCCGTTACTTCAAGTTCTCCCCCTCTCCCCCTCTCCCCTTCTCCCCCTCTGGCGTTCGGCGGCTCGATCCTTCTCACTTCGGTATTAAACTCGATGCGCTCATACAAACCAAACCGCCGCGCGTAGTCCCGCAAATACTGCCACACCAGTTCGTGCCCCGGATGCTCGGGCCAGTCGTCCGGCATCGGAAAGTCGGTGTACTCCGTTCCGCGCTTCGAGGAGATCAGCCGCGTCGACTGGTACACGCTGCTGTGGGGCTTGCCGTAATTCCAATTTCCTCCCACATCATCCTCGCGCTCCAGGCAATCGAACGCGATGCCGCACGCGCGAAAGTTCTTGGCCACGGCCAACCCGGACGATCCGGCGCCGAGGATGCAAAACTTCCCCGCCGTGGGCGCATCCGCCCGCTCCTGCGCGGGCATGGATCGTACTGCCGTGGGAGTGAGCATCGTTGAATTCGGCTGGCTGGACTGTCGTGCGGCCCTCGATTCAGGACTGCCCGCCTATTGTCGGCCACCGCCGTGCCCGCCGGCAATTCATCGAGCTAGCAATACGCCCCATCTTCGCCCCTGGGGATAACTTGTTGGGCAATTGTCCAGTTTCGTGGCCGCTAGCGTCTAAAAAAATCTCGATTTTTTTAGAGCGTTTCAGATGCCCCGGACGCGGCCCGCCCGCCGGCGCCTGCCCAGCCAAAAAACTGGAAAAACGCCCATAATTTCCCAACTCCGGCCGGAATCCTGAACCACGGCCACGCTTTGTTTTTGCCGCTCGAACCGAGCGCGACGCGCCGCGAACGTGCTTGACACTCTCCCGGCCACCGACGAAGAATGCCGATGGAACAGGGCCTCCCCAACTTGGACGGGGCTGCATTCAAGCGGATGAGAAGCGGCGGCTGCATCGTTTGTGGTGGATATTGTTGGTTCAACGTCGGACGGACTCCGTAGAACTCTCGACACCCCGGCTCGCTTTGCCTCGTTGGTGCTTCTCATGGTCGACATCTGGTTGATTCTCCAGGAAGGTGAACCAATTTACCATGGAGCAAAATTCCAATGGCCAGGAAAGCCATCTCCAATGACCGCTACCGGCTCGTAGGAACTTACGAAAGGCTTCGTAAATCGCTACTCGAGCATCCGGATAGCAGTCGACTCGACAAAGCTCTCTCGTATTGGGTATTGCCGACCGATCGGCGCCTCCCCATCGCATTTCTCGATCGCAACCTCCGCGACCTCCTGTCGCTGCCGCTCGACGAATTGATGGGTACGCCCGGTGTCGGCCACAAGAAAATCCTCGGCTTCTTCGACCTGTTGAAGCGGGCCTCCAAGGCGACGTCATCCGATGCGCCCTTCGGCCTCAGCAGCGATGCGGCCAAACGCCCTCAGAAGGCCGCCGAGCCGAGCGGGTTCGACGCCACGATCGTCTCCGAATCGCTCTGGGATAGTTGGTGTGAGACCGTCAAGCGGTATGGCATGGGACCGGAAAAGCTCGGTCGCCTCGCCCCTTCGCTACAGTCGCTGCCCACCGTCATCTGGCACTCCCGCCTGGAAGAGTACTTGGACCATTCGCTGGCCGATATCCGCGGCCTGAAGACCCACGGCGAGAAGCGCGTCAACGCCATTCTCGAAGTCTTCTGCACACTGCACGAAGCGCTGGCCACCGCCACGCTCGAGGAAAACGTCGACGTCGTTGTGATGCCGCGCTTCATCCCGCCGCTCACCCGCTGGCTGATGGAAACCGTCGCGCAGCCCGAACTGCCTTCGCTCGAAGAGCTGCAGAAGCACCTCGTCAGGCCGATGGTCCGACAGATCAAGATCGATCTCGGCGACCTGGTATCCGGCCTGGCCGCGGCACGCCTCCGCCTCGACGACAATGCGCCCACGGTCAAGCAGCAGGCGGAAACGATCGGCGTCACGCGGGCCCGCGTCTACCAACTGCTCGAAGACTGCGCCAAAGTGATGGAAGTCCGCTGGCCGGAAGGACGCTGGCTGCTGGCCCCGCTGGCCACCCGCTTCGGCTCGTCCGATCCGGAGACCATCGGCCTGGTGCACGGCCTGATCGACCTGTTCTACCCGGCCGACAAGCCGGCCACGGCCACCGAAGGCGAACACGGCCACGCGGCGGTGAGGTAACGAGGCTCCGCATATCGAGGGGTGGCTGGGGCAACGCCCCAGCTTCAGTCGGGGATCCGGGGCGTTGGCTTAGCCATGTCAGCTGCTAATTCAATGCGGCCGCGCCGGCCCAGCCGGCAGCGAGCGCCAGCGGTAACGCCGCAATTATCGCCCCGGCGATCAGCGATCCGGCGGTCGCCTTTTCGCGCTTCGCCTTGGCAATAAGTCGTCCGCCGAGGCACGTCAGCCCAGCGCTCGCCGCAATCGTGACTCCCAGCGCACTGAACCCGGAGTATCCCAAATGGTGGTGGAACGCAATCGTCAACAAAAGGCCGGCCAGCGGCAGCCAGCAAATGGCCAGGAATGCCGTTCGCGCTCCAAGCACTGACGCGGCCACGCCAAATACCACCGCCAAGACCGCTGCGAAAACCATGATGTAGAGACCAGTCGTCATCATGGAACATTCTCCGAGCGAACCCAGGTTGTTCAACGCTCCACCAACTCCACCAGCCCCACGTCAATATACTGCCCGCCGCTCGTCTGGTG
The DNA here is from genome assembly GCA_044868555.1 of Lacipirellulaceae bacterium. GTDB lineage: Bacteria > Planctomycetota > Planctomycetia > Pirellulales > Lacipirellulaceae > JABDGM01. Next base: position 14,013 of record JBIOWO010000003.1, read on the forward strand.
ACAATGCACGCCAACGACGTTTCGGCCGGCGACAAGTGCCCCCCGCCCTTCCGCATCCACGAGCACCAGCGAGTAGTCGCCCACGAAGCCCTTCAACCGCTTGGCCAGCTTGCCGTTAAGATACACGTCGGCATCTTCATCATGGTGGATGTTGAGTAGGATCGCGGCGTCTTCCGGCGGCAGATTCAGTTCGAATGTCCGCCGCAGCCAGATGTCGGGCCCATTCCAAACAGTCCGCACCACGGCGCCCGGCGTGCCCTCGGTCCCGAATCCGCCCGGCCCGGACTGCCACGCGCTATCGACAAAGTCGGGCTGCTGCCAGCCGTCCGCGGGCACGGTCGTCGTGTAGCGCCACGTCTGCGGCGCCTTCTCGCTCGTCTCGACCAATGTTCGCACCAGTGGCTGAGGACCGTACAGCTTTCGCGCCGCCGCCGCGATCCGCCCCGCGTCCATCTTCACGCGGTCCCGATCGTACGTCATCAGCCCGTTGACTTCGATCTCGACGTCCGACGTCTGCGTATACACGGCCGCCGATAGTCCGCGCCCGATGAGCGGCCGCATCGCCGTCAACAAATTCACGTAGGCATCCGTTAGCTCGTCCGCGTTTTCGTACGAAACATATCCCCAATTCTTCTCCGCCTGCCACGTGTGCCCCGACACCGGCATGCCGAGCCCGCCAAATTCGCCCAGCACGCTCACGCGATATGCCTCCGGCCGGCGCATCCCCGGCCCCGGATAGGCGTGCATGTCCGATACCGCGCTGCTCCCCCGGTTGTGCCAGCCGCTCGCTTCGTTCACCGGCCGCGTCGGGTCATACCGTTCGATCCATTCCACGACCGCGGGCGTATCGTGCTGCCCCCAGCCTTCGTTGAACGGCACCCACATCACAATCGACGGATTGTTGCCGAGCGCATCGATCATCGCTTTCAATTCACGCCGGTAATTGGCCCGGCTCTCTGCGCTGCGGTCCGCGTCGCCCGACGGCATGTCCTGCCACACCAACAGGCCCAGCCGATCGCACCAGTTGTACCACCGCGCGTTTTCAATCTTCACGTGTTTGCGGGCCATGTTCATGCCCAGCTTCTTGGTCATCTCGATGTCATATTTCTGTGCCTCGTCCGTCGCCGGCGTGTACAGCCCGTCCGGCCACCAGCCCTGATCCAGCGGCCCATATTGAAACAGCACCTCGTTGTTGAGCCACAGCCGATTGATCCCCTCCTCATCCTTGCGGACCTCGATCTTCCGCATGCCGAAGTAGCTCCTCACGCTATCCACCACCCGGCCGCGATCCGTGAGCTCGATCTCCAGGTCGTGGAGCCGAGGTCGATCGGGCGACCACAGCTCGGCGTTCGGCACCGGCACTTCGATGGCCTCGCCGGCCCGACCGGTCTTCTCCACCACCATCGCTTTGCCATCGTGCGCTTTGACCCATACGTCTCCGACGCCCGACGCCGTGCGCGCCGTCACCCGCACCACGCCCCGATCGACGTCCGGCACGATCACCAGCGACTCGATATGCTCGCGCGGCACCGGCTCGAGCCACACCGTCTGCCAAATCCCGGTCACCGCCGTATACATGATGCCGCCCGGCTTGAGCACCTGCTTGCCGCGCGGTTGAAACCCGGTGTCCGTCGGGTCCGACACGGCCACGACTAGCTCGTTCTCGCCCGACTTCAACGCGGCCGTAATATCGAACGTGAACGGATCGTACCCGCCCGTGTGCTCGCCCACCTGCTGGCCGTTGACCCACACCGTGCACTTCCAATCGACGGCCCCGAAGTGGAGCAGGAGCCGCTGCCCGCCGGCTGAGGGCGGCGCCCGAAACATGCGCCGATACCACAGCCGCTCCTCAGGCCGAACCGCCTTCATCACGCCGCTGAGCGCCGACTCGACCGCGAACGGCACCAGAATCTCGCCGTCCCACGTCGCCGGCTGGGCGTCGGCGGCCGGCCGGATCGCGTACTTCCACAGGCCGTTGAGACTCGTCCACTTCTCGCGCACCATCTGCGGCCGCGGATATTCGGGCCACGCCCGCTCGGGCAAAACGTCGATCGCCCACCGCGTCTTGAGCGGACCTTTCGCCGGCTGCCACGCCCCGGCCGCCGATCCAATCGACCAGGCAAGCAGCACAACCAGCCACAACCCAGACAGCTTCCGAAAATGCATCGTGAATCGGCTCGGTGAGAGATGCGCACGAAGTATCCGCAAATATCGGCCCGTTGCGATTCTACCCCCGACACCAGCCCGTTTCCACCATTGGATAGGTAGCAGGCACACTCCGTGTGCCGTAGCTGTATCGCCCACAACCGCTGCCTCGTGGTTTCGCTTCGTAGCCCGATAACCGCTTCCGTTACGGCACACGGAGTGTGCCTACTACGGCCCGCTCTTGACAGCCCGTCCTACAGATAGTATACGTTTGTACATTAACCCACTGGATGTGGCCTGTTCCACGGCCTGCACTCGCCCCCAACCGCACGAGGCCGCCAATATGATCTCCTTTCCCTCTCCGCGCCAGCGCGACGAGGCGACCACGATCGCCGCCAACCTTCGCCGCTTGATGACCCGCAACAGCATGTCGTTGGACGACGTGATCGAAGGCAGCGGGCTCGACGAACGGACCGTTCGCAGCATCCTCCGCAGCGCCGGCCATCCCCACGCCCGCACGCTGCACAAATTGGCTCAGGGTCTGGGCGTCGACTCCGACGAGCTGTTCCGCCCGCTGGAAAACTCGTCGCCGCGACAGTTCGATCGGGCCACCAACTCGCTGGTCGAAACCGTCGTCGCCGGTCATCCGGCCCTGTTCGAAAACTGGTCCGAAGCGCACTTCGACGAGCTCTACAGCCGCTTCGGCGCCGGCGGCCAACTCACCGAACCAGGCGTGCTGGCCACCGCCGAGGCGATGAACGCCAAACGCGACCTCTTGAACCAGATCGGCATCATCCTGGAGAGCGGCGAGGCCGAGTTGTTGGCTGAATTTGTTCGGTTGCTCCATCGTCGAGTGACGGAATGCAAACCCAAAACCGAATAACTGTCGCCCCGTGGGGGCTCACCATTGTTCGCGTTCGCTCACCAGGGTCTTACGACCCTGGCTATTGACGTGCGCCCCGTTGGGGCGGAAACCAGCCGCGAAGCGGCGACCGTTAATAGCCAGGGGTGTAAACCCCTGGAACACGTCCGCCAAAGCCACATTTAGCCCCAACGGGGCGAAAGACACGCCCGGACCTTATGGAAAAACTCGGAGTCCCGCCATGCCGCAATCCTTCGGATCACTCCACTGCCACATTGTGTTCAGCACCAAACACCGGCTGCCACAAATCAAACCCGAATTCCAAGGGCGCTTGTTCGAGTACATCGGCGGAATCCTGCGCAATCACTCGAGCCCGCTCATTGCTGCCGGCGGAGTGCCGGATCACGTGCACTTGCTTGTATCGCTTGGTCGAACGATGTCCGTGGCCGACGCGGTCCGCGTCATAAAATCCAACTCCTCGGCGTGGGTTCACGACGAATTGAAACTGCGCGACTTCCAATGGCAGGTCGGCTACGGCGCCTTCGCCGTCAGCTACTCGAACATCGATCCGGTGAAGTTGTATTTGGCCAACCAGGAAGAACATCTCACCGGCGGACTTCGTTTCAGGAAGAATTCCTCGAGTTCCTGCGCCGACATGATTTGACATGGGACGAACGATACATCTGGGATTGATCGCCCCATCTCCTGCCCAAAACCAGCCGCGAAGCGGCACCAGTCAATAGCCAGGGTCGTAAGACCCTGGTAGACGGACATTTTGAAACGCAAGCCCCAACGGGGCGAAAGAACCACTCGCGCCCCGTTGGGGCGAAGTCACTGCATCAAGTCGTCCCTTGCGATCGCACTTCAAACGGCTCGCACTCTGCCAGCTTCCGGTCGCACCAATCGATCGTCCGCTGCAGCGACTCCGCATATTCCTGCCAATGCACGCGCTGGCCGTCGAGCCAATACGTCGGCTTGGGATCCGCCCGCAGCTCGTCCAACTGCGCGAGCGTCTGACTGCGAATCGACTGAATCTGCTCTACATCGGTCATCGTCATATCTCTTTCAATTGGAACCGCAAACGCACCTTGCCGCCTTGGCTCGGTGTCAGCACGTATTCAATGTCAATGTGGTCAGGCCCCCATGGAGAGATCGCTTGCTCAGCGAGCGCAATCTCGTGCCGAAAGTTGTAGCCCACATCATCCACCTTCCACACACGATCCCTCCGAAGCGAATCGAGGACCACACCGCGCACGTCGAGTGGAACTGCCAATTGACTGAAGACTGCCGTCCGAAATCGGCGATGCGCGTCGACCGAATAAATCGAATACTCGATCGCCGCCAAGTCCTCTGGTCCAATCTCCAAGCCGGCATTGCCAACGAGCCGGGCCAATAAAATGATTGACTCGCTTCCAACAGCCGCACCACAAACTCCATTTGACTCGATCATCGGTCACTCGATTAAATCGCAACATCGAGGCGCCGAGGGCCGGCTCCCTCCGGCCCTCAACCCTCAACCCTCAACCCTCAACCCCTCATCAACCCGTGTTCTTCACCACGTACCGCGGATTGAGTACCGCCGCGGCGCCCCGCTCGCTGGCTTTGAACCGCAGCACGATGTCGTTGTTGAACTCGGCTTCGCTGCCGATCGGCGCCTGCGTCACGGTGATCGGCCAGTTCTCCATGTAAGCGAACGCCCGGCGGAAGTCGCCGATGAACCAATACTTCTTCGCCGTCGCCGCCGCCACGCCGGAGGCCACAATCCGCCGGTACGCCAGACGGCTGTCGACCACGCGGTAGCCCGAGAGCGGGTTGGCCGCCACCGTGGCCGTCGTCGAGCCGGCCGCCGTGAACGTCAGCTCCGCCGCGTGGAACACGCGATGGGCCGCGTGCCGGTAGGCCGGCGTCACCAGCACCGTCGTGCCGCGCACCAGCACCGGCTCGCCCGTGTTCGGATCCAGAATGTCGGCAAACAGCTGCTCGGCCTTGTCGACGTTCGTCCAATCGATCAGCTCGTTGGTGGCCAGCGAGTTGATCCACGGCGTCGACGTCTGGTAGGTGTTGTACGACGTCCCCCGCCACTTGTAGTTGTTGGTAACGCCGATCGCCAGGTCGATCAGCCGCTTCTCCTTATTCAGGCCCAGCACCTCGCCGACCTCCGACGCCCGGCTCAGGATGAGATGTGTGCGATCGAAGAAAATGGCTTCCTTCGTCACCGGCACGATGAACCCGCGCTTCGTCGTCGACGGCGTCTCGATGTAATCCTCGCCGAAGCCCAGGTGCGGATACGGCATCCCCGGCCCGACTTCCTCGACCGAGTCGGCGACCCGGGAAATGCCCGGGATCTTCTCGCCGTCGAGCCGCGTCGGAATCGTGTCGACCAGCTTCGAGACGACGAACGCTTCCTGGTGGTAGGCCTCCATGATCTTCGAGTAGATCACCTGGCCCGTGATGTTCAGAAACGCCGACACGTCGATCCCGCCGTCCGCTTCCAGCACGCTCACGCTGCCCGCGCTCCGCGGGTCGAGCAGGCGAACCCACTCGACGCCGTCGGGCACCAGCGCCTCCGCCAGGTCGCGAATGCTGAAATCGTGCGGCTGCAGGTGGCCCTCACGCAGGGCCTCCGACAGATGATTGACCGTTTGCTCCGCGCCGTCCAATTCATAACGACGCCTCAATTCGCGATATTTCAATGTCACGTTGTTGCTCCTTTTTGGTATTTCTTGCCATTCGAAGTCAGCGGCGAGCTACGAGCTACGAGAAAGACAGGAATTTTCTTCTCACCACTCGCCGCTCGCCGCTCGTCGCTCGTCGCTTCTTACAAAACCGCCTGCGTGCCGCCGTGAATCAGCGAGCTGACAATATCCACCAGCACGCGCGTGCCCGCCGGATTCACTCGCTTGGCACACCGCCCGACGGCCGCGTTCGCGGTGGTCACCTTGGCCACCGTTTGATTCAACAGCGCGGTGCCGCCGACGTTTTCGTCGCCGCCCATGAGGTCCCCGAGCTCCAGCGTGGCGCTCGCGCAGTCGAACTCAAACACGCCGGACGTCGCCACGCGGATCGGGTCCGAATCGCCCGCGACAGAGGCTTGCATCGCCACGCCCGCGAACAAGTCGTGAAACAATTGCTGATTCGCCGTTTCCGTTCCCTGGTCGGCTAACGCCGACGCCGGCTTGGCGTCATCCACGTCGTAGTACAGCAGGTCTCCGATTTCGATCACGGTCGCCGCATCCACCGGCATCATCACCGGCGACGTGTCGCCGTATCGCCAACGCATCGTATTCGCCATGAGAAATGTCTCCTTTGTCAAACAAGTGTGAATTAACAAAAACCCGTTTAGCCGCGACGCGCAGCGGAGCGCGCCGTCGCTCACCGCCCGCGGATCGCCGACGCAAATTCTTTGCCATTGCGCGGATGGCCGCCGCTGATCGCCTGCGACATCG
>JBIOWO010000004.1:0-8637 GCA_044868555.1 Lacipirellulaceae bacterium
GATGATTAGCCATCGCTGGGCCTCCGTGCGAACGCCGCTTGTGACAACCGCGACATTCAAACGACCCAGCGACCCTTTAACCAATATCAGTTCTCAAAACTGTTGCATTTGAAGTTTGCATCTACCCTTCTGAAAACCCGACCACCAGCGATCCCGGCAGCGATCCAATGGTGCACGGCCTTCCCGCGATGTCGAACATAATTTTCTCAACCGACCAAGTACTCCGCACCCAAAATACGATCAGCAGCACACACAGCACCCCAAAGAATGCTGTCCCGGCGATTCGCAGGCCACGGATGAGGCCGGGGCGGGTCATCTACGGGTCTCGCTGTGCATCCACAAAGGGTGGGGCGGGGAAAAGTGGTTTTCGCAAGGCGACGAACCGGCTTGCGGTGCCCTTATATGATACGGCCGGATAACGGGGTGCCGCTACTGGCAGGTTGAGGGAAGCCGTGGCGTGCCAGGCAATATTGCCGCCCGGCCGGCGAATGCGAGGTATGGACCACGATCGCACCCAAAGTACCCGGACCCGCGGAACGGCACTGGCCTGCGCCGGGGCGATTGTCGCCGACGGTTCGTTCGTGCTGTGGCTGCTAGGCGGACCCATTCTATTTCTCTTGAGCGCGGCAATTGGCTGCGTGCTGGTTGCGACCGGGTTGGTCGCGCGCTATCGAACCAGGGATTCCGTTTAGAGCATTTTCCCAAAACATATAGCCACAGAGCACACAGAGACCACAGAGAGCTATGGAGAAGGGCCTGTTTTGATAAACTCTCGGTGAACTCTGTGTAACTAACGTGTAAAGTTTGCGCAAGGAGCAAGGAATTTCAAACAACCACGGATAACACGGATTTCACAGATGTTGTTTGGATTTGCAGTCTTATCCGAGAAATCCGTGCTATCCGTGGTTACGAATTTTGGTTGCGGCTACGCCGCGCCAAGATCTCCGTGGCTATGTTTTGAGGTGAATTGCTCTAGGTTGACGGGCGACAGGTTGTTATTCGGCTTGCCTCGATGCGAGCCACGTTGCTTTTGCGTGGGCTCGCGCGATGAAGGCCCCGACGAGCAGGGCTCCACCCACGAAGAATCCCGTGTAGTGCATCGCGCGCTGACCGGTTAGCACGGCGAGCACATACGGCCCCACAGCGACGACGACTCCCAGGATTCCGTAAAGCCTCGTGCGGTAAACCCACTGAAACGGGAGAAAATGACCCCCGACCACCGCCGCGAAGGCGACGGGAACGTACTGGGGCGCGGCATCCCACACGAGCAGGATGGCCGGGAAGGCCACGATCTGAATGAAAAGGAGCTGCAACGTGAGCGGGAGGAGCGGGTCGGGCTCGGCCGCGGCGACATAGCCCAGCCGCCGTTCGAGCAACATCGCGATGGGTGCGGCCGGCATTCCCAGGAGCACATAGATCCAAGGAGCGATATCGCGCGGGACGGCATAACTCAACGCACCCCCGGCAATCCACACCACCGCAAACACGAGGAGAAAAGGAAAGCCGGCCTGCGACGACAGGATCGCCCGCTCCCGCAGCGCATCAATCTCCGATGCCGGTTTCATCGATCAGCCGCCAACGCCCTGCGAATGGAGCCTCCCCGTTGTCCGCCTAACGAGTAAGATCAGTTCCCGCTATACTGCGAGCAGAGTGGCAGCCAGTATACAGCGCCCGCCCGGCGTGCATCCACAAGGAGCGGGGGCGGTGAGTGGTATGGTTTGCTCGAAGACAGGGCATTCCTCTCGCTCCGTTCGGCTGAGCTCACGGCCGAAGCCGAAAGAGGGAAAACATCTCGCGGAGCGAGATGAGTACACTACGCTATACCAATTACCCGGGGTGGGCGAACGCCTATTTCCGGCGGCGGAATTTAACGTTCCATATCACGAGGAGAACCACTGCGGCCACGGCAGCGACTACGACCAGTTCTATCCAGCTTGGAACGGCCATGACGTACCTCGCGGAGTCGAGGAGCGGAGAAGCGCAGTATAACGGCGGGCCGCCGTGGCGGGGACGGGCGGCGCAATTTCTGCTAAATTCGATTGTGAGTCGATGGTGGTCACCAAAGGCCGAGAATCCTCACCTCGCCACGGCGAGTTCCAAGCAACCCGGCCCTCTCCCAACGGCGAGGGAGTTAATGTATGGCGGACGATTCTGCATATCCGAAGGTTGCTCAGCTCAAGAGCGTGGCCGCGCTGCGGGAGCGGCTGGCGGAACTGGGGAAGTCGCTGCCGGTCGATGATGCGGTGCTTTCGGCGGCGGATGGGTCGCCGCTGGCGGCGCCGATCGAGATTGGCGGATTCACCGTCGGCAATCGGTGGTGCATTCATCCGATGGAGGGTTGGGATGCGAACACCGATGGGTCGCCTTCGCCGCATACGCTGCGGCGGTGGCGGAATTTTGGGTTGAGCGGGGCCAAGCTCATCTGGGGCGGCGAGGCGGCGGCCGTTCAGCCGGCCGGGCGGGCCAATCCGAATCAGACTTTGGCGACGGAGGCGAATCGGGGCGGACTGGCGGCGCTCTTGCACGAGCTGCAAACGGCACATCGTGAGGCGTTTGGGTCGCTGGATGGATTGCTCGTGGGTCTGCAGCTCACGCATTCGGGCCGGTTCTGCAAGCCGGACGATCATCATCGCATGGCGCCGCGGATTGCTTATCACCATCCGCTCTTGGATGCCAAGTTCAAGATCGATCCGAATGACCGGGCCGTGGTGCTGACCGATGCCGAGCTGGAGCAGTTGGCGGACGACTACGTGGCGGCGGCGCATCTGGCGCATGAGGTCGGGTATCAGTTTGTGGATGTGAAGGCTTGTCATGGGTACTTGCTCCACGAGTTTCTGAGTGCGCGGTCGCGGCCGGGGAAGTTCGGCGGCGACCTGGCGGGACGGTCGCGGCTGTTGCTCTCCATCATCGATCGGGTTCGCGATGAGCTGCCCGGGCTGATGGTGGGCGTGCGGTTGAGCGTGTTCGATTCTGTGCCGTATCAGACGAGCCGCGAGACGGGGCGGCCGATGGACTTCGCGGCGTTCCTGCCGTATGAATTCGGGTTCGGCGTAGCGCAGGATGATCCGCTGGCGATCGATTTGACGGAGCCGCTCGAATTGATGCGGACGCTCGTGGCGCACGGCGTGGTGGCGCTCAACTTGACGTGCGGCAGCCCGTATTACAATCCACACTTGCAGCGGCCGGCCATCTTTCCGCCGATCGACGGCTACCTGCCGCCGGAGGATCCGCTGGTGGGCGTGTGGCGGCAGATCGACACGGTGCGGCAGTGCAGGGCGGCCCTGAGCGGATTGAGTGTGGCACGCTCAGAGCCTCCGGCGATGGGCGTGGCCCGTGGAGGCGCGCCCACCACGCCCTTCGCTGGAAGCTCAGGGACGTGCCACACGGGAGTGCCGGTGGTGGGGACGGGGTACACGTATCTGCAGGACTACTTACCCAAGGTGGCGCAGGCGACCGTTCGCGAAGGGTGGACCGACCTGGTGGGGCTGGGGCGGATGGTTTTGGCTTATCCGGAGTTGCCGGCAGATACGTTGGCGGGGCGGACGCTAAGCCGCAAGCGGGTTTGTCGGACGTTCAGCGACTGCACGACGGCGCCGCGGAATGGGCTCGTCTCCGGTTGCTATCCGCTCGACCCGTATTACAAGGGATTGCCGGAGCGCGACGAGCTGGTCGAAATCAAGCAGCGCTGGCAGCAGTGAGGCCGAAAATTGGCCAGAAACGCGGCACGTTGTCGGCGTGTCAGTTCGTCGCGTTTTCTGATCTGCGTCACAACATATTGCGGCGGCGAGGATTGCGCCGTCGGGCGTGTATTCTGGCACGTGCTGTGCATCTTAGATCCTGCGCTGGCCACGGAATTGAAGGCCGAAGTGAGTTTTGGTGACGAATCGGAACGCGTTGTCGTTTCGAGGAGGTAACAATGTTTCGGCGCATTATGTTGGCGATCACGTTTGTTGCCGCGCTGGGCGCGGCGGGTTTGGCGACGCCGAACACGGCCGATGCATGGCGCGGGAATCGAGGTTACTACAGCGGCTACTACTACGGACCGCGGGTGTATGGGGGCTACGTCGGGCCGTATCGAACGTACTATCCGGGCGGCTATGTCCGCCGATACTACGCGCCGCGATACTACGCGCCGTATTACGGGCCGTACTACTACGGCGAGCCTGGTTACTACTACCGGCCTGCACCGCGTGTGGCGCTGCGGATCGGTTGGTGAGGGAGTAACTAGGAATGGAACCATGTCGGTCGGGGCGGTTTGAAGCCCTGACGGTATCGGATTGAAACTGGAACGTTTCGGTCGTTCCGGGAGGCAACGATGTTTGGACACACTCTATACACCCTCGCGTTCATTGTAATGTTCTGTGCGGCCGCGTTTGCACTACCGAGCATCGCGGACGCGTGGCGTGGTTATAGCTACTACGACGTTTCGCAATCGACGTATGGCTACGCGACGGCTTGGGGCTCTGCTTATCCGGGGGCTCCTTACTATCCGGGATACGGTCCGCCCTATTACCCAGGGTATGGACCTCCGTACTATCAAGGATTTGGACCGCCGTACGTCTCTCGAAGTGGATACAGCCCCGTCATTTACGGATATCCGCGGCCGAATTATGGACGTCCTGCGGTGATGTATTGGCGGTAGGCGTCCGTCGTGGCGTACTTAGAACTGCGTGACAGGACAGGGAGGCGTCGTTCGCGCTCGATTGCCGAATGCAGAAGTTCGGTAATTGGCGTGGCGGTGCCTCCCGTCTGTTTTTGGTGTTGTCGTACGTGCGACATCGAGCGCCATCATGGTGACGGCGCATTCGTGCCGGTTGTTGGCGTGTCGTTCGTGCGTCGACGTTCGGAAGTCTTTTGCAGACAGTGAGTTGCGATTTGAGCGTCGCGGTTTGGCACGACGCCTGCATTCTAATCGCTGCGGCAGGCAGATTTTGGCCCGGCAATCGGGCCTCCCCCGTTATTGGGACGCGGTGGCGTCCAAGGAGAGATCAAACATGATTCGGCGCATTGTGTTGGCGCTCACGTTCGTCGCTGCGCTGGGCGCGGCCGGTGTGGGCCCGGCGAGCAAGGCAGAGGCTCATGGTGGTGGCTGCGGTTATGGAAACTACTTCGGCAACTACGGCGGATACGGCGGCGGTTATGGCGGCGGGTACGCCGCGTACAACGGCTACCGCGGCGTTTACTACGGCGGGTATCCGACGTATGGTCCATCGTACTTCGCAAGCGGTTATACCTACGTTCCGCCCGTGGTCGTCTATCCGAATGCTCGGCGTCACTATCACCGGCATCACCATCATGATCGCGGCGGCATTACGTTCGCGATTGGTTTCTAATCGCGCACAGACGATTTGAACGCGTAGCTCGATTCGGGGCCGTCGACTAAGCCGCAGGTGCTGGTCGGCGGCCTTGTCTTTTGCGCGGAATGCGACGGGGAGCTGGTGAGCGATCGGACCGCTACGCAATTGATTGCGTCGAAAGCGACGGAGGGTGATAATGACCGCATGTCGTTTCGCTTGGGGACAGTTTTCTACGTGTTCGCGGTGCTGGCGGCGGGGCTGGCGACGTTCGGGCCGGTAGCGGGAATTTCCGCGGTCGCGCTCGTGCTGGGTTTCTGGGGCTGGTGGATCTACCGACGGCAACGAGAACTTCGTTGGCTGGAAGCGCTGCTGATCGTGTTTCTCCTATTGGTGCTGGCCGCCCTGTTGTTGCCGGCGGTGCAGTCGGCCCGTCAGGCGTCGCGGCGAAACCAGTGCGCGAACAATCTCAAGCAGATCGTTTTGGCGCTGTTGAACCATGAGAGCGCGAGGCGGAGCTTTCCGCCCGCCTTCGAGGTGGACGCTGCCGGCAATCCGATGCACAGTTGGCGGGTGCTGATCCTGCCCTACATGGAATACGGCGGATTGTTCAAGAAGTACAGCTTCTTTGAGCCATGGGACGGACCGAATAACAGCAAGCTGGCGGCGGATATGCCGGAGGTCTATCGCTGTCCGACTCAGCAAGAAGAGCCGAACGGCAATCCACTGGAAACGAACTATTTTGTTGTCGTGGGACTGGAGACGGTGTTTCCTGGCGGCGGCCCGGGACGCTCCATTCGCACGATCTCCGACGGCACGTCGCGGACGATCGCGGTGATCGAGGCCAGCGGGCTGGGCATTCATTGGATGGAACCGCGCGATTTGACGATCGACGAAGCGGTCGAGCTGTTGACCGAGACGCCGCATTCGGGTCATCAGCACGTCGACGACGGCTTCCTGACGACGACGTATTACGATTCGCCGCAGCGGTATGTCGCCTTTTGCGACGGACATGTGGAGTGGATGGGACAACTGGCGGACGCGGAGATTGCGCGGGCGCTGCTAACGGCCAGCGGCGGCGAGCAAATCCCGCAGGACTGGGAAATGAACTTCGTCGAGCCGAAGACGAGAACGGTCGTGAAGTGGGGGAAGGTCTGGGGGCTGGCAGTGTTCCTGGTGCTCACGGTGCTGCCAGCGTGGATGCGGAGAGCGGAGATGCAGGCAGCCGCGGCGGACGAAGAGCAACGGCCCGGCGAGCCAATCGCGCGATAGTTAATCCGACGACAAGTCGTCGGCTTGGGTGATGAGTTCGCTGAAGCAGATTCACTTCACTTCGAGCATTCGCTCGAGCGCCACCAGCGACCATCGCGCGGTGTCTTCGTCGACTTCAATGACATTGACCGGGGTGCCTGCGGCCAGGTTTTCCAGGCTCCAGCAGAGGTGTGCCAAATCGATGCGGTACATCGTGGCACACATGCAAACTACCGGAGACAGGAAGTATATCTCCTGCTCGGGGTGTTGCTGTTTCAGCCGGTTCACCAGGTGCAACTCGGTGCCGATGGCCCACTTGGTGCCGGGCGGGGCCGATTCGACCGTCTTGATGATCTTGCCGGTGGAGCCCGATTCGTCGGCCAGCTCGAAGACTTCGCGCGGGCACTCGGGGTGGACGAGAATCTTGATGCCGGGGTGCTTTTCGCGGAGCAGGCGGACGTGCTCGGGGCGGAACATCTGGTGGACGCTGCAATGGCCCTTCCAGAGAATCACTTTGCTGCGCGTTAATTGCTGCTCGGTGTTGCCGCCGAGTGCGTCGGCGTAGGGGTCCCAGACGGGCATTTGGCCGAGCGAAATGTTCATTCCAAGGGCCGTGTTGCGGCCGAGGTGCTGGTCGGGGAAGAACATCACTCGGCTGGTGCGGTCGAACGACCAGCGGATTGCGGCAGCCGCATTGGAGGAGGTGCACACGATGCCGCCGTGGCGGCCGACGAACGCCTTGAGGCTGGCGGCCGAGTTGATGTACGTGACGGGTGTCAGGTCGTCGGTGTCGATCGCTTCGCCGAGCTGGTCCCAGGCGTCTTCGATCTGTTCGATGGCTGCCATGTCGGCCATTGAACAGCCGGCGGCCAGGTCGGGCAGGATGACGGGCACCCGCTCGCCTCCGCGCTCGGCCAGCTTCTCGGGTCGGTTGGCGAGGATGTCGGCCGTTTCGGCCATGAAGTGGACGCCGCAGAAGGCGATGGTGCGGCAATCGCGGTTCTCGGCGGCCAGTTGGCTGAGGCGATAGCTGTCGCCGGTGAGATCGGCCAAGGCGATCACTTCGTCCTGTTGGTAGTGGTGGCCAAGGATCAGGAGCCGCGGGCCGAACTCACGGCGGACGGCCTGGATGCGGGCGGCGAGTGCGTTGTTCTCCAGCGATTTGTAGGGCTGGAGCTCGAACGTTGGAGCGGGAGTGGTGGCGGTGCCGGGCATAAGTGGTTTTCGAGCCTTTCGCGACGTTACTCGCTAAGCCGCAAGCGTGGTAGCGGCGCCAGCGGGCGTGTGCGGAGTGTGGGAATTATACGAGAAGGCGTGCCATAAGTCACAGTCGCGCTTGCGGTTGGTGGGGCGGTTGGGAAAAGTTTGCGGATCGCTTTGGTCGATAAGCCATACGTATTGGTGCGCAGCGACTTCGGCGAGTTCAGTGGAGCCGAGTTTGTGCACCGCTTCTCTGGAATGTCTATGGCCGATCCGACCCCCGAAGACTCTGCCGTGGCGGCAGTCGACAAGGTAGCCGAGTTGCTCGCTGAGGCGGCCGGGCTGGAGAGTCCGGCCGTCGCCTCTGCAGGGGGCTCACCAGAACCGACGCCAGACGTCGCCGCGGAGAAGAATCCACTGGCGGGCCTGCCGGCGCAAACCCAGGGCTTGCTGCGAATCGGCGTGACCGTCGCCGTGACGCTGGCGGGCCAGCGCAAGAGCGTCCAGGAGATCATCGAGCTGGGCCCGGGCGCGATCATCAAGTTCGACAAGACGTGCGACGAGCCGCTGGAACTGTGCGTGGGCGGTCAGCCCATCGCGACAGGCGAGGTGGTGAAGGTCGGCGACAAGTTCGGACTGCGGGTGGGACGGTTGAAGAAGGTTGTGGCGGCGACGTAGGTTACCGCCCACATAGCCCGACCATCTTGGTCGGCCGCGCCGGTCTTTCAATCGTCCAGGGAATCGCCCCAAGAACCGACCCAAGATCTAAGAACCTATCCCATAACCTTAGGAATTGCGCCATAGGATGTGGGCGAACACAAGATGCAACAGAGCTTCATAATTGACGGCTTTCTTTTCCCACCGCACAAGGATGCGGCGGTAGCGATTAAGC
>JBIOWO010000005.1:0-8940 GCA_044868555.1 Lacipirellulaceae bacterium
GCTTAATCGCTACCGCCGCATCCTTGTGCGGTGGGAAAAGAAAGCCGTCAATTATGAAGCTCTGTTGCATCTTGTGTTCGCCCACATCCTATGGCGCAATTCCTAAGGTTATGGGATAGGTTCTAAGAATTAGCTCGTTGCGACAGATTTAGCATGACGTTGCGATCGATTGGTCTCGCATTTGTCACCGATTTAAGCTGGAAACACGTCTTCGGTTCCCAATACAGTTTGAGAAAACAGATTCGTCCTGACTGTGGCGAAAGAAATGAGTACGGCGTATGGCACATTCTACGTTTCGAACTTTGAATCGCCGTGAGTTTATCGCGACGGTGACCGCCTCGGCCGCCGCAATTGCCGTCCCCGCCATTGCGACCGCTGCCAAAACCGACACGCGGACGGTTATCGGTTCCGGCGAGCATCGTTACGAAGTAATTCACAATTGGCCTCAGTTGCCCGACAAATTCACTTGGCAAACAACACACGATGTCGCGACGGACGACGACGGTTTCCTCTACGTCATCCACGAGGGACTGCCCGAAAAGACCGGCCATCCCGCAATCTTCGTATTCGACCCCGAAGGAAAATACGTTCGCAGTTTCGGCCAGCAATTCCAGGGCGGCGGCCACGGTTTGGAAGTCCGAAAAGAAGGCGGCGAACACTTCCTGTACGTTTGCGGCTACCAGCCAAAAGTCTTTGCCAAGCTCTCGACGCGTGGCGGTGTGGTCTGGCAACACACAGCGCCGATGGCCTCGAAACTTTACGCCACAGGCGAAGATACGGGGTCGCTCAAACGCGGCGGCCGCGACAACTTCATGCCGACCAATTTCGCGCTGCTCCCTGATGGCGGATTCCTGCTCGCCGATGGCTACGGCTCCTTCTATATTCACCGCTTCGATGCCAATGCAAACTGGCTGAGCTGTTTTGGCGGGCCGGGTGACGAGGATGGCAAGTTCAACACGCCCCATGGAATCTGGATCGACGACCGCCCCGGCCACCCGCCCGAAATCGTCGTCACCGATCGCTCGCACGGCAAGCTGCAGTGGTTCTCGTTGGATGGAAAACACTTGCGCACGCAAGCCGATTTCATTTTTCCAGCAAATATCGATTGCCGCGGCGACGTCATGCTCGTACCAGATATGGCTTCACGAATTACGTTGCTCGACAAAGACAACCACGTAATCATTCACCTGGCCGACGACGCGGCCTGGCGCGAGGAAGTCGTGAAGAGCGACCTCCGCACTAAGCCGAACCACTGGATGCCCGGAAAATTTACTCACCCGCACGATGCTTGTTTCGATAACGCTGGTAACATCTATGTAGCTGAATTTGTAAGCACGGGTCGCATCTCGAAACTGAAACACTCGAGCTGAGTTTGCAATTCTTGACCTACCACACGCTTCCCCTGCAAAGGCTTTCACTCCATGAATCGTCAACTGCTTTCATTCATTGCATTTCTATGCGTTACATCGGCGCTCATCGCGGCAGATGTCGCCGACGACCGCCCTCGTGCAAATGAGGCTCAAAAACCGCAACCGCCGGCCATCGTGCCCGATCCTCGCGAACCATCGCCGTCGAGCATCGAATACATCAATCCCACGCCGCCGAAGTTTACGTTGCCAAAAAACACAGGCAAAACGTACGAAGCGCTTGTTCCCGACACGCTCGACCTGGCAGAACGTGCCCGGCTGGCGATCAACGGATTGACTCGAATGCTCAACCCCAACATCGATTACCAGTTGTATTTCTCCGTGAATGCGATGGCCGATCCGCCAACGATGATTCACACCGGCGCATCCGATCTCAATACGGTCGGAAAGTTCCTGGAGGTCTTACCACTCATGCGTGCCATGTGCGGCAGCACCCAGGGCGAGGAAGCGGAGCGGATTCTGTTGTCGAACACGCTGCGCGACCTGGGACCAGACGGGATGCTTTACCTTCCCGTCGGTGGTCGCCCGTACGTCCTCCCGAATGGATTTGATCCAAATGGTGGTTGGCCCGGTAAGGAAACCGGCATCAAGCAAGTCGGCCATTTGGGCTACGGCACCTGCCGCTCGTTGGGCGCACTCATGCTGTACGCCCAATTGCAGCCCAATGGCCCGTGGAAGGACGCAGCCCATCGGCTCAACGAAGCCATTAAGGCCACCGTCATCGTCGACGGCGATTATGCCTACAACTTTCGTCCCTACATGGCGCCCGGCGAAAAGGTCGTAAAACCCGCCAAGCCGCCGGAGAAGATCGTCGGCGGAATGTCGGCCTGGGTTCCGCGCTATTTGATGATGTACGACCGCATGTACGGCGATCCGTCCTCCGTCGAGCTTGCGCACAAGATGATGAATTTCAACATGGGCCCGCTCGGCTACTTTGCGGAGGACGGAGAGTTCCTTAATGACGTCACGACGGACATGTCGCACGGCGGTCCTTGCGCCCACTTCCATACGCACGTTACCAACATCATCGCCGCCCTCGACGTCGTCAAAAAGACCGGCGACAAAAAGCTCCTCGATCGCGCGCGTATCGCCTATGACTGGGGAAAAACACCCGCCGCGCAAGGCAGCGATTTGATTGGCTTCTTCCCCGAGGTGATTTTCGAAAAGATCGGTTACATCAACTCCGAAATCTGCGAAGTTTCCGACATGATCTTCGCCGCAATTCAGCTATCGCGACTGGGAGTCGATCGTTGGGACGATGCCGACCGTTGGACACGCAACATGCTCGCCGAAGCACAAATGACCGATACCAACTGGCGAGAAGACGGGCACATTCCCGCCGAGGAATACGTGGTTCTGAAGAACCTGCCGGAAAACCGCTATACCACCGACCGAGTCATGGAACGTTCCGTCGGCTGCTTCTCCGGTTGGCCGGCGGTCAACGACTGGGTCGGGCGCGCCCACAACGACAAAGCGATTACCACGATGAATTGCTGCACGTCGGCCGGCGATCGTGCCCTGTTCTACGTCTGGCGGAACATGCTCGACTACGACGACGGCGAGCTGAAACTGAATCTGCTCCTTAACCGTGCATCAAAGTGGGCCGATATCGACAGCTATATTCCTTTTGAGGGCCGAGTCGATATCCGCGCCAAGCAAGACCTGACAAACCTTCAGGTACGCCTGCCACAATGGGTCGACACGAAAGATGCGCGCGTTGAAGTGGACGGACAAGAGCGGCCGCTAACGTTCGACGGGCGCTACGCGAACGTCGGCAAGATCGAAGATGGCCAGACGGCCGTGTTGAAATTCCCAATCTACGAGCGCACGGTTGAAGAAACCATTCAAGGCACGAAGTTCAAGTTTGTCGTCCGCGGAAACGACGTCGTCTCTGTTGATCCACCCGGCAAGTATCGTCCGCTCTATCAACGCGCCGCGTACCGCAGCGGCGAGCCGCTCTTCCGCAAGGTGACGCGCTTCGTGCCCGACGAGGAGTTCCCCCAGTGGTGACGCCGGCTTGCAAAAACTAGTATAGAGCAATTGCTCGCCCTGGCCCGCCGTGACATTTGTCGATCTTGATGGCCGCAAACAGAAAATACGCGTTCTTCGGGATTTGACCCACATTTACCAGGAATTCCACACCCACCATTTGCCGACTGCCCAGCGCCCAATAAGTCATCAACGCTCGCCTAGGCTCGACGCCTCCCAGGTCCGGCGCATCAATTGCCACGCAGCGGACTCCACGCTTGTGCAGATATTCGACTGCCGCCGGCCCCAGTGCAGGCCAACCCTCGCTTTCACCCGCCAACGGCTTCATCCAAACGTCCTTGTCGTTCGGAGCTGCCTTAAAGGTGCGATCCAGATGGCCGGTCCGAAAGACGACGATATCACCCGCTTGAATCTGGCCCTGCTCGTCTTCAATTCGTCGAATGTGCTCAGGCGTAATCTCCGGCGACGCGGGCCAATCCTGCCGTTTCGTGCTGCCGACAAGTTTCTCCACATTAATGACCCGCGCCGGCCCGCACGTCCACTCGATGGGTACTTGCTCGGTCGTCATGGTGCTCGTGCCACGTGGCCCGTAGTCGCGTTCAAATTCCTCGAGCCAGCCCCGCACTTCGGGCGCGTAGGCAACCGAGGCTCCATTGGACGGCAGCGAATAGGCGGGAGGAACGAGGTGCGTCCCTGACATGCTGTCCATCAAATGCGTGTGATGCCACATGTCGAGGTATTCATCGTGAAAGATATCGACCTTCAAATAGACTTGCCGATGCCTGCCAACGCCGACGCCAGGCGAGGTCACCGGCATTTCGACCGCCAAGGTCGGTGACAAATCGATTGCCCGCTTCGCGCGACACGAGTCGATCAGCTGTTGCGGCAACTCGCCGCCGCGGATCGCGAACGCACGGCACTCGCCGACGTGACTGCCGGCATGCTTCGGTCCGAGCATGCAGTAAAACGCGCCCGTCGGCGGCAATTCACCCAATTGGGCTGCGCTCTCCGTCCAAATCATGCCATGTCGCAACCCAGCATAATGCGTCGGTTCCGCGAGGTCGGGCATCGGCCCCAGACTGGCGCTGTCCGTGCCGGCAGT
Organism: Lacipirellulaceae bacterium; assembly: GCA_044868555.1. Taxonomy (GTDB): domain Bacteria; phylum Planctomycetota; class Planctomycetia; order Pirellulales; family Lacipirellulaceae; genus JABDGM01. The sequence goes on from JBIOWO010000005.1 coordinate 4,519, forward strand.
CATCACGCCGCGGTCTGCGACCGCCTCCATGCAATCCGGATCGGGATCTGGAAAGCCCGGTGCTTGCCGACTTACCACATCGGCCACAAAGCGTTGCCCGGCCGGATAAGGACGGTAGTACTTGTTCGTGTATCCGCTGAAAAACAACACGACGTCGCCGAATTTCAGCGGACGATGAAGTTTCTCGAACTCTTCAACGTACTTCCGCGTGATTAATGGGCTGACGCCCTTCGCCGCTTGATCCAAAAGCGTCCGTGCATCGATGATGCATGCCTCGCCCCCGAACTGCCACGGTTCAATCTTGTCGGTGTACGAAAGTCCAAATGGGCCTGATTTGGGCCGGTTCAACTCGGGTCGCGCCACGGAATGCGGCGGGACATCCATTTGCGTTCCCGTATTCCCGTCGATAATCAAGACGTCGACGTTATAGGGGCTGACAGGGCCGATCGTGCGCTCATGAATTATCTGGAACCTTGGAAACGGATACGACGGCCAGGTACATGGGTATTCCGGGGAAACCAGCAACGAACAATCGATGAATTCAGATTCAGCACACTGACTGCGTTCCGGCAAAATGCAATGCACGGCAGCAAACAAGATTATCGCGATAGAGCGCAAGATTGGTCGATGCATGGTTCCTCTCGCCTTCGAAATTCGTCCATCTCCCCAGGCCGAAATACGTACAAGCAGTATAACGGCCGGCTATTTTTTCAGGAACTTTTCTATCCGGATATCGTCCGCGGCGAGTTCATGCGCGAGACTTCTGTTTGCGGCGGCTCACGGTTCTTTTCTATAATACGTGCCGTCTGCGAAGCGCGAAACCGCTCAAATTGCGTCCGCCATCAACCATGCCGACTTCGCTCCGTCGTCGTTTCCGTCGAACAGAAGCGGTTTCCTATGGCTGCGCACTCATCTTCATCGCTTATGCGCCGGCGAGTGGCGCCGCCTCGCCGAATTCCCCTTTATTCGAGCGCGACGTATGGCCGATCATTTCCGCCCGGTGCATTGCCTGCCACGGCACTCACGAGCCGGAACGCAGTTTGAATTTGACGTCGGTGTCCTCCATGGAACAAGGCGGCGACAGCGGCCCTGCTCTCAATCAAGCAAAACTCGACGCCAGTATATTGCTGGAAAGAATCAGCAAGGGCGAAATGCCACCGCCCAGTGAGCGGCAACTCTCGCCGGACGAAATTGCATTGCTGAAGGCGTGGATCCTCGCCGGCGCGCCGGCAAATGACCGCACGAAAACGCCGCCGCCGGTATCCCCGATTCGTGACATAGACCGGCAGTTCTGGTCGTTTCTCCCACTCAATCGATCCGCTATTCCCCAGGTCCGCGATGCAGCGCGCGTCCGCACTCCGATCGACGCTTTTCTACTCTCCCAGCTCGAGGCCAAGGAGCTAGGCTATTCCCCCGATGCCGATCCCGTCACCCTTGTTCGTCGCCTGTACTTCGACGTGATCGGATTGCCTCCCACGCCGGAGCAGGTCGATGTGTTTCTCAACGACGACGAGCCGCACGCGTTCGAGACGTTAGTTGACCGCTTGTTGTCGATGCCGCAATTTGGCGAGCGCTGGGGGCGGCATTGGCTCGATGTCGCCGGCTACGTCGACACGGTCGGCTTCGACACCGATGCCACGAATGTCATCCTCAGCGAAGGCAAATGGCGCTATCGAGACTACGTCATTCAAGCGTTCAATGACGACAAACCGTACGACCGTTTTCTTGCCGAGCAAATTGCCGGCGATGAGCTTTACGACTGGCGACAGGTCAAGCGCTACTCACCGGAAATGCGCGATGCGCTAATCGCGACAGGTTTCCTTCGCACCGCACGCGATTTGACCCACGAAGACGTGGGCGTGATTCCGCAGAACTTCTTCGGCATCATGCACGATACGCTTGAAACGTTTGGCACGGGGGTGTTGGGTTTGACGCTCAACTGCGTCCGCTGTCACAGCCATAAGTTCGATCCGATTCCCCAAGAGGACTACTATCGACTGATGGCTTCGCTGACACCGGCCTACAACCCGAATGCCTGGCGGCCCGTGATTCCATATCAGTCCGGAATTCAGGATCGTACGATCCCCGACGTGGGGCTCGAAGAGCAGGGCCAGATCAATAGCCACAACGCTCAGCTTGACGTAAGGATTGAGTCAATACGAAAGCTGATTGCCGAGCAGCGCAACGCGTGCGAACAACGCCTGGTAGCAAGCAATCTGGAAAAACTGCCTCAGGCAGTCCGCACAGATACGAAAGCGGCGCTCGACACTCCCGCCGGAAAGCGTTCACCGGTGCAAGCCTATCTTGTCGAGAAGTTTGCAGCGGATGTCCAGGTATCCCCCGATCAAATAACCGCCAGCTTGAGCGATGCAGAAAAGGCCGCGGTCACCGACCTCGAAACAAAAATCGCCGCTGCAGAGAGCGAACGTCAAAAGATTGGCAAGATTCAAGCGCTGTTTGATATTACAGCTCCGCCGTCCACTCATTTACTACTGCGAGGAAGTGAACAATCGCCCGGTGCCGAAGTCCAGCCAGGCTACTTGCGCGTGCTTTCCAATACCGACGACGACGCGCTCGCGGCAGTTCAATCTCCCTACGAAGGCACAAGCGGACGCCGTCTCGCACTCGCCCATTGGCTCACAGAACGCGGCTCGAGGGCCGAAGCGCTGGTGGCGCGCGTCATGGTGAATCGGCTTTGGCAACACGTCTTCGGACGCGGACTGGTCGCCACGCCGGACAACTTCGGCGCCCAGGGCCAACCGCCTACCCATCCAGAACTGCTCGACTGGCTGAGCGCTGAGTTTGTCGAGGGCGGCTGGCAAATCAAGCCGTTGCTTCGGCAGATGCTGAATTCGACCGCTTATCGGCAAGCCTCCCGACGCGAAACTCGGCCGATTGCACCGGCCATTGCCGACCCCGAGGACATCGATCCTGCCAATGACTTGTTGTGGAGAATGCGAGTTCGCCGGCTTGAATCGGAAGTCATTCGTGATGCGATCTTATCGGTCTGCGGCACGCTGAATCTCAAAATGGGCGGACCGCCCGTCCCAATCAGCGCGATGCCCGATGGGATGGTCGCCGTGGCAAACGACAAAGTTGCAGAACCACCGGATAGCTCGCGTCGAAGCGTATATTTGGTTAGTCGACGCGCCTACAACCTGTCCCTGCTCACGGTGTTCGATCAACCTCTCGTGGCCACGAATTGTGTCGAGCGCGTCGCGTCAGCGGTTCCGCTGCAATCGTTATTCATGTTGAATGACGCATTCGTGATCGATCAGGCTGAACAACTTGCAAATCGCATCGTTAAGAATCGCGCAACGGCAGACGAGCAGGCGATTACCAGCCTATTTCGAACCGTGCTCGCGCGTCAGCCAAACAACGACGAAATCACTACGTGTCGCGACTTGTTGCGGCAACAGACTGCAGCGTACCAGGCGGCCGGCGCCGCCCCGACCGAGGCCGGCCATCAAGCACTGGTGCAACTATGCCATACGCTGCTCAATACAAGCGAGTTCCTGTATGTCGAATAATCACGCCGATCAGTCGTCGCACCTCCGCGGCTGCCTGAGCCGACGGATGTTGCTAGAGCAAGCTACGATGGGCTTTAGCACGATCGCCTTGGCATCCATGCTCAATTCGGAATGCGCGCACGCTGCTACGTCGAACCGCGATTTGCGACCGCGCTCCGCCGACCTGCCCGCGCGGGCGAAGTCGGTAATCATGCTGATGCAAGTCGGCGGACCAAGCCATATCGATTTGTTCGATCCCAAGCCGGAGTTGAAAAAGCGTGACGGCGAGGAATATGCCGAGGACGTGGAGGTCCTGCAGGCGGGCAGTGAAAGCAAGCGCCTGATGGCCAGCCCGTTTGGTTTCACTCGGCATGGCGAATGCGGCGCCGAAATCTCGAATTTGCTGCCACACATCGGTTCCGTGGCCGACGATTTTACGCTCGTCCGCTCCATGTTCAGCGACAATAACAATCACCCGCAGGCCACGCGCTGCCTGAACACAGGAAAGATCTTTCCAGGACGGCCGGCGCTCGGTTCCTGGATCAGCTACGCACTCGGCTCCGAGAATCAGGATCTACCGGCCTATGTCGTGCTCCGCGACCCCGATGGCTACAACAACGGCGGCACCACCATGTGGGAGAATGGGTGGCTCCCCGCCATTTATCGCGGTACGGAAATTCAGTCGCGCGGAGCGGCCGTCCTTAATCTTCACCCCGCCAAAAGCATTGATCCCCATATCCAGCGCAATAACCTGGCCGCGCTGGCCAAATTGAATGAGGAGCACCGCAAACTATTTCCGAACGAAACCGACCTGGACGCCCGAATTCGCAACTATGAGCTCGCGGCGCGGATGCAGCTGAGCGCGGAAAAAGTGCTCGATCTGTCTCGCGAGACCGCCGAAACGCGCGCGCTC
>JBIOWO010000006.1:0-6797 GCA_044868555.1 Lacipirellulaceae bacterium
AGTCCAATTCAGTCAACGCGTCGCCGCCCGGATCAGCGGCACCGGCAATCGCGGGGAGCGGCGTATTCTCGCCGGGCTTTGCGCCCCACTTTTGATGCTGAAATGCGTCAGGAATGTTCTTCCACCAGACGGGTGCAGCCGATAACGGAGCAACACTGGTGACTACAAGTCCAACGGAAATCGCGCCGACAAAACTCGCTGTCCGCGCCCGTCGAGTACAGGCAAACCTGATCGCGTTCATTAGACTTCCTCCACACCAGCGCCGGCGTGCTCGCAGTCGCGAGACGCGAGCAATGCGCGACGAGATTCCGGATCAATGATTGGGAATTACGGAGAAGAATCTTGATCGTCCGAAAGGGGTTGATTCTCGGTTTTGAAGGGCCATTTGTCAACCAATTTTCGCGATCGTCGGTGATTTGCCGGCCGAGAATCCGACCGCTTGGCGTCTCGCGGGAAAAGAAAAGACGACACCACTGATATTTGTGGCGTGGGCAGCGTCCCGTAAGGGGCGGTCATGCAGATAACCGCCAGCGCGATTGAAACAGGACTGATCCCAGCGCGGCCCCGGCCGACGAAAAGCCGCAAAACAGTGATCTCCGTTTTCTTCTCCCAAGGCAGCCACGCCGGGACGGACATTTCACGCGTCACCCTAGCAAAAGTGGTGGCCTAGTTTCTACAAGAAAACTTGGCCACGTTCGCACTTCCAGACGTGCCGCCGGCAATGCCGACCGATCATCTGGCCGGGAATTGCAGTCGCTGATACGATAGAGTTCATGAGCAAGCTTGAAGACGCGGAAAAGGTGGTGTCCGAGCTTTCGGCGGCGGAAAAGGCCCAATTGGTCCAGGCAGTCACCCGTGAGCTGGGCCACGCGATTGCCGGAATTGAGTCGAATCCAACGGTGTGCGGCGGCGAAGCGTGCATTGCGCGGACTCGAATTCCTGTCTGGATCCTGGAACAGGCGCGGCGACTGGGCACGAGTGAGGCCGAGCTATTGCAATCTTATCCGACTCTGCGGGCGGCCGATCTGGTCAATGCCTGGAGCTATGTCGCAGCGCACCGCGGCGAGATTGAGCAGGAGATTCGCGAGAACGAGGAAGCGAATTGAATGGCTCGGCTGTATGCCAACGAAAACTTTCCTTTGCCAGTCGTCGAGGCGCTGCGGGCAGCCGGGCACGACGTGATCACGGTATCAGAAACAGGCAAGGCCGAGCAGGCGTGGCCGGACGAAGATGTGCTCGAGTTTGCGACGCAAGATGACCGCGCCTTGCTGACGTTGAATCGAAAGCATTTCATTCGCTTGCATTACCAGATCGCTGATCATGCGGGTGTCATTGCATGCACCTTCGACCCGGACTTTGCGTCGCAAGCGAGTAGGATCGACGAAGCGATCCGATTGAAGAGCGACTTGCGTGGGCAGCTAATCCGGGTGAATCGCCCCGCCGCGACGTGATGGCAGGGGCATCGACTAATTGCGGCTGTGCGCAAGGCAGTCGCTTGTTTTCTATTTGACGTCGGAATTCGGGCCATTTGTGTGAAAGATCGGCCGGGCGGGCGTGTGTTAGTATATGGCAAGCGAGACGCAGGCCCTTGATGATATCGCCGCCGAATACACGGGTGAGCTTGATAGCCCGGTTGTCCGATGCGTCGGACGCCGCGGCGTGGGAGGAGTTTGTTGAAATTTATCTGCCGCTGCTGTACCGGCTCGCGCGGCAGAAGGGCTTGCAACACGCGGATGCGGAGGAACTGGGGCAGGAGGTGCTGGTGGCCGTTTCGCGGGCCGTGCACCGCTGGGAGCCGGACGCGGAGCGAGGCCGGTTTCGCGACTGGCTGTTTCGGATCGCGCGGAACTTGATCATCAACTTTTTGACGCGGCCCAAGTATCGAACGACCGGCAGCGGGAAGAGCGACGTGATGCGACTGCTCGAGGCACAACCGGCGGCGAACGGCGATGAATCGGCGCTGTTCGATCTCGAATATCGGCGCGAGTTATTCCGCAGCGCGGCGGCGCGGGTCCGCGGTACCGTGACGGACGGCACCTGGCAGGCGTTTTGGATGAGCAGTGTCGAAGGGCGGCCGATCGCGGACGTGGCCAGTTCGCTTGGCATGTCGGTCGGCAGCGTGTACATCGCTCGCAGCCGGGTGATGGCGAAAATCCGCGAACAGGTGTCGCGCTTCGAGGGCGACACACAACTTGGACCGGCGCCACCGGGAATTGAGGTGCGTCCATGACAACCAGTGCCAAACCGTGCGGCGAATTGCCGTTGGAAGTGCTGCTCTCGGACGGAGAAGCATGCGACGTCTATCGCGCCGTCGCTTCGCACGTGGGGCACTGTGAGACGTGTCAGAAGCGATTGACCGACCTGGCAGCTGACGTAGCCTGGTGGAGCGATGCTCAATCGTTCCTGAGCGGCGAGAGCGAGCCGCGGTGGGAGCCGGATACTTCGCAGGTGGCGATTTCGACGTCGGATTCGAGCGACGGCCCGTCGATCGTGCACGAGCTGGTGCTGAAGCTGCTCGGCACGCCGAATCATCCGGAGATGCTCGGCCGGCTGGGGCGGTACGATATCGAGCGGATCATTGGCAGCGGCGGGATGGGGATCGTGCTCAAGGCGCACGACAGCGAGCTGAACCGGCCAATTGCGATCAAGCTGCTGGCGCCGCATCTCGCGCACGTGGGCGCGGCCCGCGAGCGATTTGCCCGCGAAGGGCGGGCGGCGGCGGCGGTCGTGCACGAGCACGTGGTTGCTATCTACAACGTCGAGTCGGGCGGGCCGGTGCCGTTTCTGGTGATGCAGTACGTGCCGGGCCGATCGCTCGATGCGCGGGTGACTGAGGATGGGCCGCTAGGCGTGGAAGAGATTTTGCGGATTGGCATTCAGGCCGCGTCGGGCCTGGCGGCCGCGCATCGGCAGGGGCTGGTGCACCGCGACGTGAAGCCGGCCAACATCCTGCTCGAAAACTCGGTGGAGCGGGCGATCCTCACCGATTTTGGCCTGGCGCGGGCGATCGACGATGCCAGCCTGACGCAAACGGGCATCCTGGCCGGCACGCCGCACTACATGTCGCCGGAGCAGGCAGTCGGCGGGCCGATCGATCATCGGTCCGATTTGTTCAGCCTGGGGTCGGTGCTGTATTTCATGGCCACCGGACACCCGCCGTTTCGCGGGGCGAGCGCGTTGGGCGTGCTGCACCGCATCTGCCAGGAGGATCACCGGCCGGCGTGGCGGGTGAACAAGGATATTCCGGACGAGCTGTCGGACGTGATCGACCGGCTATTGGAGAAGAAGCCGGGGCGGCGGTTTGCGAGCGCCGAGGAGGTGCAAGACAAATTGGCGTCGCTGCTCGCCCGTGCGCAGCAGCAGGGGCTGGGCCGGCGGCGATTTCGCGGTTGGCGCGGCAAGCGGCTGCGGCGGACGTTGGCGTGGGCGGCCGCGGCGGTTGGAGGCGTCGTAGCCTGTGTTGCGATCGTAAGCGGTGTGAGTTGGTATAACCATCTTCCCGCGCAGCCGACGACGGCCGAAGTCTCCGACTTCCGGGCGGAAGTATCTCGTTGGAAGCAATCGGACAGCGAATTTTTCGATGGGCTGGGCGCGGCCCTGGGCGAGCTAGGCACGAGCTCGGCGGAGTCGCGCTATTTGCAGGGGGGTGACGACGTATGGAGTCGCGAGTTGCAGACGGTGGATCGCGAGCTGAGTGAATTAGAGCGCCTAACAAATTGAACCGCCAAGGACGCCAAGGACGCCAAGCAATGCAGACAAGCACATATGTTTTCTTGGCGTCCTTGGCGGTTCGACTCATTATGCTTCAAGACAAAAACCAAAAGTCTATCCAATTGAAAGGAGAATCGTATGAAATTCAGAATGTGGTTGGCGATTGTTTGTGTGGCGGCGGCTGCTGCCAGCGGACTGACCGGCACGCAGGCGGGTTTGGCGCAGGATGATCCATTGAGTGAGCCGGCAGCCGGGGCGCAGATCAACCCGTACGATGGCGTCCCAGCGCGTGAACAGCCGGCGCGTCGCCCGATAAGCGACGACCGTTACGAATGGCGTAGCGAAGTCGAACGAGGCGGTCGTGGAGGCGGTGGCTTTGGGCGCGGTGGTGGAGGCGGTGGAGGCGAATTACGTGTTGGCGAAGACGGCAGTACCTTGAAGATCGAGCGGAGTGTCAGTAGCGGCCCGTGGGAGCAGACCGTCCAGTTCAAGATTCAGCCCGACTTGATGCGCAAGATTCAGGAGGCGGCAAAAGGACTTCACGAAGCGAAGGACGATGAGGCCAAATCGAACGCCCAGCAAGAGCTGTCCGAACTGTTGAACAAATACTTTGATGACGACATGCAGCGGCGCGAGGAAGAGCTGGTGAAGGTCGAGGAGCGGCTCAAGAACTTGCGTTCGCTGCTCGAAAAGCGCCGCGCGAAGCAGCGCGAAATTATCGAGCTGCAGATCAAGGTGCTGTTGAACGAAGCCGACGGACTGGGTTTTTTCAACAACGCGTCGCCGCCGGGCGGCCCGTTTCCGATGTTCATGCAACAGAACTCGTTCGGGGGCGTCACGAGCGGAGGCGGGTGGATCATGAAGCCGAAACCTGATATTCCGGCCGATCCGCGCGCGAAAACCTTCGGGGATTCTGGCAGCGGCGCAGCAACGGAACCGGCGTGGCCGCCACAACCGCCGGCGGCGAGCGTTCAACGGAGTGGAACCGTCGAGCCAACTCGCACTCGACGAACTCCGCGCGCCCCGCAGCCTCCACGGCCCGCGGCGGAACCGGCGCCGGAAGCGCTCGGGCCGGCGGCCGAAGCGCCGGCGACGGAAGCCCCGGCGGAGGACATTGCTCGTTAACGATCCATCTGCGGGCTCTACCCGCAAGCGCCCGGGCCCGCGTCTCCAGCCGACGCGGCCCGGGTTTGTTTTTTGGGGCGTCTAGCAAATTGAACCGCCAAGACCGCCAAGGTCGCCAAGAGGATGAGTTTACGAGTCCCTACCGATTCATCCACACCGCCAGTCCCAGCACGACCGCGATGAGCGCGGTGGCGATGAGGAGCGTGCGGAGGGTGAACTGCCGTGACCAATGAACCCAGGACAGTGTCGCGAATGCGGCGGATATTGCAATGGGAAACCAGTATGGGGCTTGCACCACCCAGTTCGACCGCGACCAGTATCCAAAATTGAAGCCCCAAAATCCCTTGCGCGGCGCGCCAATCCACAATCCACTTCCAATGTGCTGAAACCTGGCGGGAATGTAATAGCTGTGGACTTCATTACCTGAAGGCACATATTCGACAAAGGGAGCCTCCGCTGCAATGACTAAGCCGGGCGTCGAGTAAAAAGCCAAGTTGCGCGCTTCCACCGCCGGGCTTGGCCAATTGCTTGGGTTGTCATAGCTTCTTACCCACAGCACTATCAGCAGCACACAGAGAGTCCCGAACACCGCCGACCAGGCGATTCGCAGACCACGGAGTGCTTTGGCTTGTTCCATTTGGTGGTCTCTATCTTGACATGTAAACAACGAGCCCGAGCACGGCGGCGATGAGCGTCGTGGCGATGAGGAGAGTGCGGAGGGAGAATCGCAGCGTGTGAACGCCGAGTTGAGGAGACTGACCAATCCATGGGATAATTCCACAGGAAGCAAGGACGATCGCCACGAACCAATGCGTAACTGTTAAATCATGCGAAATACAATAAAACGATTCGTTGGCAGACGTAAACATGCCTTGGCTGAACGAGACTTCATCAACCGGGTAACTTCTCATTCGCCAGCTAGTGAAGTGGTACGGGGTATCGACAAACAGGTAAAGTCGCCCTTGCATGGACAAAAAGCCACAACCCTGCACGTAGGTTGTATTCTCGGTGCCATCGACGACCGAGGCGGTGTATACATCGCACGTAGCATAGCTCCGCCATCCGTAGGCGAGTAACAGCACACAGAGAATCGCGAACACCGCACTTACGGCGATTCGCAGACCACGAATTCGACGCGGGCGATTCATACTTTCCTACCGAACAGCAGGTATCGCAAACAAAAGAAAGACTCCCAAGACCAACGCGGCAACGATGCCCGCAACAATCCCGGACCGCATTCGGTCGAGCATGCAACCGAAGATAGCAAACGGTGGTATTGTCAAACCAATCCACTGTACTATTGCAGCCAAAATTAAGGCGAGAGGAGATAGACTATCGAACGCTCTAAAATTTGTGCCGTTGAGACGTAGGTAAATACCGAACGCGGAAAACCATATTGCCGTCCACGTCATTGCCCAGAGCAGATTCCGCAGACTCAGCTGAAGGCGGGGGCGGTTCATAAGTCACACTGCGTTGGGTCCGTTGCAATTATTGATGACTTGTTTCAATGCGGCGAATTGCATTTGCGTGCGATAAACCCAATCACGTTCGACCGGAAACATGAATTGCAGTCGGGTGCCTTGGAGTTCATCTGTTTCATGGAATCCCTTCCGCGGAACCCCATCGTAAAGGGAAGGAGTAGGAATTGCGCCGAAACAGAATATGTCGTCCGCCAGTCCCACCTGTTGAAATTGAATAAACGTCGAGCCAGTAATTTCGACAAGTTTTTGGGACGAACCGCGTGCTACCTGCGGTGCAAATAGATATGAAAACAACGCATCAACGTCGCGATAGTTGAATGCGAACGCATTGGCATACGAAGCCTGAAGGTCGTTGGGCCTGTAAATCTTTTTGTGTCAAGCCAGCACGAATGTCAATTGTTGGTTAGTTCGGGTACGCGGCCTTCGTAAAGGATGGCGAAGTGGTTGAGGGCTTCTTTCCAGTGGTGGATCGGTCTGGTC
>JBIOWO010000007.1:0-7225 GCA_044868555.1 Lacipirellulaceae bacterium
ACTCACTTACTCACCTACTCACTAATCCCCATGCCCCCCATCCAACCGCGCACGCTAAAAGGCTTCCGCGACTATCTGCCGCAGGCGATGCTCGCGCGCGAGCGGATCATGGACATCGCCCGCCGCGTGTTTCGCTCCTACGGCTTCGCCCCGATCGACACGCCCGCGCTGGAGTACCTCGACATTTTGCTGGGCAAAGGCAGCGCCGAAACCGATAAGCAGCTCTACCGCTTCCAGGACCACGGCGGCCGCGACGTGGGCCTGCGATTCGACCTCACCGTGCCGCTGGCCCGCTTCGCCGCCCAGCACATCAACGAGCTGGGCACGCCGTTCAAGCGCTACCACATCGCCCCCGTGTGGCGCGGCGAGAACACCCAGCGCGGCCGCTATCGCGAGTTCATGCAGTGCGACTTCGACACGATCGGCACCCGCTCCGTCGCCGCCGACGCCGAAATCATCCTGGTTGCTCACGACCTGCTCCGCGCGATCGGCTTCGAACGGTTCACGATCCACGTCAACAATCGCCACGTGCTCGCCGGCCTGTTGGAAGTTTTGGGACTTGAAAACTCTGCCAAGGTTATCCTGCCTATCATCGACAAGTTGCCGAAAATTGGAACACCGCGGGTGGCCGAAGAACTACGAGAGGCAGGCGCATCCGATGATCAGGCCGCGCGTATTGTCGCTGCCGCCCAGATGGCTGGCACCAATGACGAAATCCTCGCTCAATTGCGACCGCAAATCTCCGCCAGCGAACGCGGCCGCCATGGCATCCAGCGGCTGGAAGAATTACTCAGCGTGGTCACCAGCGCGAAAGTTCCCAGTGAGCGAGTGCGCGTCAACGTCTCGATCGCCCGCGGACTCGATTACTACACGGATACCGTATTTGAGACTCTGCTAGATGATCGATCGGATATCGGCAGCGTCTGCAGCGGCGGCCGCTACGATAATTTGGCCGAGCTCTACACCAACCAGCAGCTCCCCGGCATTGGCGGATCGCTCGGCCTTGATCGGCTGCTCGCGGCGATGGAAGAGCTGGGCATGGTCGAGAAGATTCACACCCCGGCCCAAGTCTTCATCCCCTACTTCGACCCCGCGCACCTCGCCGACTACTTCCGATTAGCCGGCGACCTGCGCGTCGCCGGTCTGGCGGTCGAGGTCTACCCCGAGCCGGCCAAGCTCGGCCGACAGCTCCAATACGCCGACCGCAAAGGCTTCCGCGTGGCGATCATCGTCGGCGAGCGGGAGTTCGCCGCCGGCCAGTGCCAGATCAAGGACCTCAAAACCACCAACAGCACCACCGTCACGCTCGCCGATAGCGCCACAGCGGTAATCGCCGCTATCCAGACCATCTTGGCCAACTGAACAACATAGTGTACAAAAGGCCGTTAGTTGTCAGTGGTTAGTTGTCAGTTGTGAAACATAGCGATTCAGCATCATTGCAACTAACAACTAACAACTAACAACTAACAACTAACAGCTAACAACTGTCATGGCCAATCGCGACAACCATTACGAGGCCGCATTCGAGGCGTTTCTTCGCGCCCGCCGTCTGCCTTACGTGGCCGTCGACGAAGCGCGACGCAGTCTCGTGGCCGACGGCTCGCTCAAGAGCCTCGATTTCATCGTCTCGCCGGCCGGTGAGCGCTCCTGGCTGGTCGACGTGAAGGGCCGCCGCTTTCCCTCCGGCGACGAGCACCATCAGTATTGGAAGAACTGGTCCACCCGCGACGACCTGCGGAGCCTGGCCGCCTGGCAGACCCATTTCGGCAGCGGCTTCTGCCCGCTGTTGGTGTTTGCTTACCACCTGGTGGGCAGCCGATCGCCGCTCCCCAGTGCGCAGTTGTTCGAATTCCGCGGCGCCCATTACGGCTTTCTCGGAGTCCGCCTGGCCGACTACGTGCCGCACGCCCGGCCGCTCTCCGATAGCTGGGACACGGTGGCGATGCCGGCCGGCCTGTTCCGCCGTGCGGCCCGGCCCCTGGACGACTGGCTGCGCACTTCCCCGCTCCCCGTTGGCCCCGTCACAACCGATTGGCAAGAGCTGCCCGCCGACTTAGAATGGGAAGTGTAACCGATCGCCACCCAAACCGGCCCACGATGTTGCACATCATTCCACTCTTGGCGCAGAGCACCAAGTCCGACGCCATGCCCTGGGCGATCGTGCTGTTCTGCGTGATCCTGGGAGTGATCGTCTCCCTCAACCCCAGCCGCCGCACGTACGAGATCAAGCGGACGAAGGAGGAGTAAGGTTGAGTGTTGAGAGTTGAGTGTTGAGAGCGAAAAGTCAGATGATTTCGTCTGACCCTCAACCCTAAACTCTCAACCCTCAACCCCCTCACGCCGCCGAGCGCGCCCTGCTCTGGCAGAAATTCGCGATCGCGTCGATCACCGTCCCCTGCTCGGCCGCCGTCAGCTCCGGATACACGGGCAGCGACAACACCTCGCGGCACGCCTTTTCCGTCACCGGCAACGTGCCTTCTTCGCAGCCCAAGGGCGCGAAGCACTTTTGCAGATGCAGCGGCACCGGGTAGTAGATCGCCGAGCCGATCTTCCGCTCCGCGAGATACTTCTGCAGGGCGTCGCGCCGGCCGCCTGGAACGCGAATCGTGTACTGGTTCCACACGTGTTCGCAGCCGTCGGCCACCGTCGGCACCACGATCTCGTCCGCCAGTCCGCGGCCGGCGAATTCCTTCGCATATCGATTCGCGTGCCGCCGCCGCGCCGCCGCCCAGGCGTCCAGGTGCGGCAGCTTCACGCTCAGCACCGCCGCCTGCAACGTGTCGAGCCGGCTGTTAAGGCCCACAAAGTGATGGTAATACCGCGGCTGCTGGCCATGATCGCGCAGCACGCGCAGCTTCGCTGCCAGCTCGCCGTCGTTCGTCGTCACCAGGCCGCCGTCGCCGAACCCGCCCAGGTTCTTCGTCGGATAGAAGCTGAACGTACCCATCGTGCCGAACGAACCGGCTCGCTGTCCCTTGTACTCGGCGCCAATCGCCTGGCAGGCGTCCTCAATGATCGGAATCCCGCGGGCAGCCGCCGCGAGCTGCCGCAGCTCCTCCATCTCCGCACACTGGCCGAACAAGTGGACCGGAATGATCGCCTTGGTCGCCGTCGACAATTTGCACATGACGTCGGCCGGATCGAGATTGAACGAATCCGGCCGGATGTCGGCAAATACGGGCTTCGCGCCCAGCCGCCACACCGTGCTGGCCGTGGCGAAAAACGTGAAGCTGGGCACAATCACCTCGTCGCCCGGGCCGACGCCCAGCGCCAACAGTGCCAACAGCAGTGCGTCGCTGCCCGACGCGCAGCCGACGGCGTGCTGCGTGCCGCAATACTCGGCCATCGCTGCCTCGAACTTGGCGCACGCCGGACCATGGACAAACGCGCCCGAATCACAAACATCGGCGATCGCCGCGTCGATTTCGCCCCGCAGGCGGCCGTTCTCCCGCGACACATCGAGCATCGGAACGGGCGTGGCCGTCGCAGCCCGCGCAGCGGCGGATAGCTTGGTAGCAGGCATGGTTGAATCCTCAGCGGTAGGAAGTGATGAATGAGTGGGAGCGGAGAGTAAGGCACACTGCCCAACCGGTCAACCTCAAGCCACGGCAAGTGCTTGCATTCGCAAAACGCCGGCGGAATAATAAGGCTCCGCCTCCCACATTTAGCGGCGGCGGGCACCACGAAGTGGTCGCCTCCGCAACTCAACCCCCAAGGAGCCGCACGATGACCCGCACCCATTCCCGCATCGCAACGCTGGCCGCCCTCACCATCTGCCTCGCCGCAACGATCATTTACCAACTCGCCCGAGCTCAAGAACCCGCACCGCAGGCCTCCGACGAGCAAAAACTCCTGCAGAAGGACGTCGGCACGTGGGACGCGGCCGTCAAGTTGTGGCCCGTGCCGAACGCCCAGCCGATCGAAAGCAAGGCCGTAGAGAAGAATGAACTGCTGCCCGGCGGCCTGTGGCTGGTGAGTCGCTTCGACGGCGATTTCGGCGGCGTGAAGTTCGTCGGCGTCGGCACCGTCGGCTACGATCCGGTCGAGAAGAAGTACGTGGGCACGTGGATCGACAACATGACGCCGCACCTGATGGTCATCAAAGCCGAATACGACCCGGCCACAAAACTCCTGACCGGCATCGGCCAGGGCCGCGATGCGGCCACCGGCAAGGAAAGCACGACCAAACAGGTCTCGCGCTTCCTCGACGACAACACCCGCGTCTTCGAGATGTTTAGCTCCGATCCCGACGGCAAGGAATTCAAGATGATGGAGATCACCTACAAGCGCCGCCCCCAGTAGCCGCCTGATGATCATCCCTCGCCCGGTCCCGGTGAGGGACCGGGAGAGGGTCGACGCTGATTGCACTATCGTCGAAGACGCTCCAGGTCCGACCCACTCATCCACGTCGCCCACATCGCTATGGTCTTTCATCATCGGCTCTTGATTGTCACTTTCGCGGCCACATTTTTTGCGCTGTACCCAACCGACTGCCCGGCCGCGGAGCCCGCCGGCGAGTGGATCCAGCTCTTCAACGGCCGCGACCTTGCTGACTGGACACCAAAGATAAAAGGCTTCGAGGCCGGCGACAACTTCGCCGATACCTTCCGCGTCGAGGATGGCGTCCTGAAAGTCGGCTACGACAAGTACACCGGCCCGTTTCGGGGCCGCTTCGGACACCTGTTCTACAACAAGCCGTTCTCCAACTACTTCCTCCGCGTCGAGTACCGCCTCACCGGCCAACAGGCCGAGGCCGGCCCGGCCTGGGCCACCCGCAACAGCGGCGTCATGATCCACGGCCAGTCACCCCAGTCGATGCGCAAGGACCAGGACTTCCCGGTCTCGATCGAAGTCCAGTTCCTCGCCGGCGACGGCAAAACGCCCCGCCCCACCGCCAATGTCTGCACGCCCGGCACCAACATCGTGATGGACGGAAAGCTCCACACCCAGCACTGCACCAATAGCTCGTCCGACACTTTCCTCAACGACCAATGGGTCACGGCCGAAATCGAAGTCCACGGCAACAAACTCATCCGCCACAAGGTGAACGGCAAGACCGTGCTCGAATACTCGGAGCCGCAGCTCGACCCCAACGACCCGGACGGCAAGCGCCTCGTCGACGCCGGCCAAGCCAAACCGCTCACCGGCGGCACCATCTCGCTGCAATCCGAAAGCCACCCGGTCGAGTTTCGAAAGGTGGAATTGATGCAGCTACCGGAATAACGGGTGAATTCCTGCGGACACCACCGTATAATCGTTGACGGAGGCTACCCTCATGTCCGATTTCGACGCCTTGCTCGCCGGTGCTAGTCAGTTGCCGCTCGACGCTCGCATTCAGCTAATCGAAGCCTTGTGGAATACTGTCCCCAATGATTCCTTGCCGCCGTTGAGCGCCGAGTGGGTCGCCGAGATTCAGCGCAGGTCGTCAGAATTCGATGCCGGCTTGGTTCAACCAATTCCCTGGGAGCAAGTCCGAGCCGACGCCATGCGGCGCGCGGGACTGCAGGATTAGCGGTGCGGAATGCTCCCTGTCGATCTGCTTCCCGAGGCACGTCGCGACTTTGACGAATCTTTCGACTGGTACGCCGAGCGGAGCAGGCAGGCGGCCGAGCGCTTCGCTACCGCGATCGACGTTGCTTATCACCGAATTGCCGAACATCCGGATCAATTTGTCGCAGTCGATCAGCAACATCGAGCATGCGCCGTGACGCGATTTCCTTTTCGCATTGTCTATCGGATCGAGCCGATTCGAGTTCTTGTCGTGGCAATCGCTCACGCAAAGCGCCGACCAAGTTATTGGAAAGATCGCACGCAGGCGTAGCTAACGCCACCCACCTCAATTTGGTTTCCCACTCGATCGTCCAACGCGTAAAGCCGGCCCTAAAGCACTGGCTCGAACCGCTCGCTCCCATCGACGCATTCGAACTCTCGCCAACGCCTGTCCATCCGGTCAAAGTCAGCAATTGCCGCGTCCGCGACCCGCCGGCCCATATCGAGCGTCGCCAATCGCTCCGCAATGTCTCGAGGAAGCGTCAGCAACAATTCGTCGTCGTCAACATGACTGACATCTGCCGGCCTCGTCGCGGCACGATGCACATGCGAGACGCCGCCCGGCAAGCCGTGCTGGCCGACGCCAATGAGGACGTCCGACAACAACTCTACCGACGATCCGAGCAATTCGGCAGGATTGGCCGCTGTCGCGCCATGAACGGCCACATCGGGCGCTGCTACCGACGAAACCGCATCCGTCGCCGCAGGTGCTCCCTCCGCCCTCGCTCCCAGCGAAATCGATGCGCCGAGATTGTCGCGCCACACCACGTGGTCGGCCGTGTCGATCAAGCCATCGCCATTGCCATCGGCTCCCGCGCCCGCCGGCACGTTGTTGCCGTAGCCGGCACGCCAGACCGCGTAATCGTTCTGGTCCACCGCGCCGCTGCCGTCGTAGTCGCCCGGCAGCACGACCGTGTCGAACGTGGCCGCGACCAACCCCGACCACTGGCCGCCCGCGGTGCGCAGCCGCGCCATCACCGTCGTCGTGCCGGATAGGGCCACCGGGCCCGTGTACGCCTTCACGGCGGCCGACGGATTCACGCCGCCGCCGATCGCCCGCGGATCGGTCACGCCGTCGGTTGTGAAGTAAATCGTGCCGCCTGTGCCCGTAATCGCTAACGGGTAGTTATTCGGCACCGTGCCGCCATGCGGGCTGAACACCGGCGCCGCGAAGGTAGTGAACAAGCCGTCATTCCGCAATTGGTTGAGCACCGTATTGCCGCGCGACGGGAAATACGTGTTTACAATCCAATTGATCTCGCTCTGCCAGGTGCTCTTGTTGCGGGGAGTCGTCACCTTGGCGTCGCCCCACCGCGCCGCCTCCGCGATCACCGCCGGATCGACCTGCTCGACGCGCCGCTGGAACCGCGCCACATTCTCCGTCACGGTTAGCGCGCCGCCGTTGAAGAAGTGCTTCTGCACATGATCGATAAACCGTTGCTTATATTCCGGATGCGCGAGCAAATCCTGGTGCAGATATCCGGGATTGAACTGGTCGAAATTGCTCTGATTGCCGTTGTTGAACGGGCCAGTGCGGTCGATGTTCTGCGACCCGTGCACCGTCGGGTTCTCGGCCCCCAGAGAATGCTCGTTGTCGTGGATGAAGAACTGGAACCCCTCGTCCTGGTCCTCATGGTCGTATAGCCCGAACCAGTTGTTCGCCTTGTTCTCACCC
>JBIOWO010000008.1:0-6028 GCA_044868555.1 Lacipirellulaceae bacterium
TCCGCGCCGGCATGGCCTACGCCAACGAAGCCCAGCGCCTGGCCATCGTCAATGCCGACCAGTATCGAATGGACAAGAAGGAGTTGAAGAAACCTGCCAAAGAAGGCACGGAGGAAGTCCGCAGCGATTCGCGCAGCACAACGGAAATGGACGACGTGCCGACAGCAAGTGAAGCGGCTGCAGTAAAAAAGTAGACCCTTGGCTACGCGGCCCGCACTTCCTCCAACTCCAGATCGCGCAGCGAAGCCAGCAGCTGGCGAATCTCCGCTTGGTAGTCCGATCGCTCCAGGTGCCACCGCGATTCGATCTGCTCGTAGTGCTGCTGCTGCCGATCGAGTTCCTGCTCGCGCGCAACCAGCCGCGCCGCCTGCTCCTCGACGTCGGCTTGCCGCCGCTCGGCCCAGGCCTTCAGCTCTTCGCGCTGCCGCTCGAGCGAGTCCAACTGCTGAGCCAAATCGCAGCGGACCAGCTCCAGTTGTTCCGAACGCTGCGACAACTCGTCGATCGTCTGCCGATAGTGATCGGCCAGCTTCGACCGCACCTGGGCCACCGATCGCGTGAGGCTGGCCGGCGCCAGCGCTCCGGAGAGTTGCGCCCAAATCTCCTCGGTCGCCAATCGCATCTCCAGCATCTCGCGCTGCGAGCCGCGCAGTTCTTCCTGTAGCTGATGGAGGGCCGATTCGCGGGCGTCGATTTCCGCCTCCCGCTGATCAAGCTGCCCGGACCGATGCTGCAGCTCCGTTTGTGCCAATTGCTGCTGCGCCGACGTCGCACGCCGCTCACGCACCAGCTGCTCCTCCAACTGCCGGCGCTGATTGGCTACTTCGCGCAGCTGGTCCGTCAAGCTCGCTTTTTCCTGCCCGAGCTGCGCCTCAGCCTCGTCCAGATACCGCCGTCGCGCGGCAAACTTGCGGGCCTCCTCTTGCATCTGCTGCATCTTCTCCTCGGTCACACCCAATCGCTCAAAACGCGCGAGCGCCGTGTCGATCTCCTGCTGGCGATAACCAAGCTGTCGCTCGGCCGCGTCGATCTCGGCTTCCCGTGCGCCTACCGTGGCCAGCTCCTTGCGCATCTCGGCCCGCTCGATTTCGAGCGCCCCGGCCCGCTCGCGCAGCGCGTCGGTCTGATGCTCCAGTTCGGCGCCCTGCGCCTGCAGCCGCGATTCCCACTCGGCCACCTTCGTCTCGCGGCGCTCGATCTCTGCGATGCGATCGTCGATGCGGGCCTTGTCCGATGTGAACGCTTCGATGTCGCGATACAACTGCGCCTGGCGGTGATCCAACTCGCGATGCCGCTTCTCAATTGCCGCTTCGCGTTCCTGCAGCTTCTCAAACCGCTCGTTCCAGTCGGCGCGGTCTTGATTCACGTCCGCTACCCGCTCGCTCAATTCGATCTCACGTCGCTCGACGTCTGCCAGCCGATTGGCCAGCCGGTTTTCGCGTTCGATCAGCGCTTCCTCGCGGACTTGCGTCAGTTCTGTCGCCCGCGCCTCGGCGGCCGATTCCCGCTCGGCCAGCTCCTGCTCGCGCACCGCGATCGACTCGGCCCGCTCGTCGAGCTCTTGCTGACGCTCGCCCAGCCACTGGCGCATGCTGTCCGACTTGGCTTCGAGATCGGCCTCCTTCGCCGCCAAAGCCGATTCGCGCCGCTCGAGCGCGCCCTGCTCCGTCTGCAACCGATCGGCCAACTGGGCCGCATGCTCGCGCAGCTGCTCCAGCGAGTGCTCCACGCCTGCGCTCACATCCGACGCCGCGGCCGCTGCCGACGAAGCGCCGACAACCTGCAGGGGGGCGCGCGGCGCCGCCCCGTGCGGCTCGCCACGACGCAAAACGTGTGGCTGGTCGATGCGCATGGCGCCGGTTGGAGTACTGACTTCGGAGGCGGCGCGAAGTTCGTCGTGGCTCGACATGCGTAGTGTCCTGATAGCGGGGAGACGGAAAAGAATGGCCGGCAAAGTCGGGGGGAATCGACAAATCTTGCCACCATCCCCATCGACAACCTGATCGGGAAACTCCACTTCAATCAGCCGAGTCTGCCAATGGCCAAATGCATGCGAACAGAATCGCGACGTGCGCGCCGCTAGCGTGGCTACTGTTGCTGCGCTCGCTATCGCCGCTCGCCAATATCTGCGCGCAAAAAAACGCGGCGCGTCCAAGGGGCTGCGCCGCGTTCTGTTCGATTACAGTTGCGCCGAGCTTCGCGAGAAGCTTCAGCCCTTGATCGAGTCGATCGTCGCTTGCAGCCGCGACTTGGGTTGCAGACCGACCAGGCGTTCCACCGGTCCGCCATCCTTGAAGAAGATCAGCGTCGGGATGCTGCTCACGCCGTAGGTTTGAGCCGTGTTCGATGCTTCGTCGACGTTCAACTTGCCGACTTTGATGGCACCCGCGTTCTCGCTGGCCAGTTGCTCAACGACCGGGGCGATCTGGCGGCATGGTCCGCACCAGGGCGCCCAGAAGTCCACCAGCACCGGCCCGTTGGCCTGCAATACTTCACTCTCAAAGTTATTGTCGTCGAATTCGGGAACGCCCATCGAAATGATTCTCCGTCGTGGGAAAACTGCCTGATGTCCGGCTCGGTTGTGAATTATAGGACGCCCGTCCATCGTGTCAACGACGGCCGGTTGCCCGGCCAATCATTATCGGAAATACTGTGAGTAAGTGAGCAGGTGATTACCAGAGTAGGTCCAGATTTACACCCACCTACTCACCTACTCACCTACTCACTTCCAAGGTTACCACCATGGTTCGCACCCCGAGCACGATGTTGCCCCTGGGCACCAAGGCGCCCGATTTTTCGCTCGTCAACGTCGATGGCAAGATCGTATCGCTCGCCGATCTCAAAGACGCGCCCGCGCTCTTGGTGATCTTCATGTGCAATCACTGCCCGTTCGTCAAACACCTGGCCGACCCGCTCGCCCGCTTCACGGCCGAGTACCTGGACAAAGGCGTGGCAGTCGTCGGCATCAGCTCGAACGACGTAGCCAACTACCCGGCCGACTCGCCCGAGCAAATGGTCGCCGAGGCGGAAGCGCGCGGCTATCAATTTCCTTATCTGTACGACGACACGCAGGAAGTCGCCAAATCGTATCACGCCGCGTGCACACCCGATTTTTTCTTGTTCGATCGCGATCGCAAGCTCGTCTACCGCGGCCAGTTCGACGACAGCCGCCCGGACAGCGGCACCCCCGTCACCGGCGCCGACCTGCGCGCGGCCATCGACGCCGTGCTCGCCGGAAAGAAGCCGAGCGACATTCAACGCCCGAGCATCGGCTGCAATATCAAGTGGAAGCCCGGCAACGAGCCGGACTATTTCGGGTAATGATATATAGCCGACCCATCTTGGGTCGGTCGAGAAGTCGCGAACGACAGGAGTCGCGCAATGTTCCGGCCAGGATGGCCGGGCTATGTATTCTGCCTCCACGCCGTTTGTTGCAGCTAGCACCACGGCCGACCTTTACCTCGCCGCCGATCCCAGCGTATTCTGCGGCAGCGCAGTTTACTGCCAAACGTTTGCGACACGGGGTCGGGACTCTTTTGCGACTGGTGGCGCTGCCGGCAAAATAGCGTCGCCAGTTGCAAAAGACTCCCGACCCCCACACTCACATTGCCGCTGGAGGGAACCATGGCCTCGTTGGATATTCGCTGGTCGCGCATTCGCGCGCTCTTGATCGGTGTATCGTTATCCATCGCCGCGTCCGCAATTCGCGCCGAAGACTTCCGCATCGAGACCAAGATCTTCATCGGCGACGCCAAGGAGCCGGCCAGCGCGACAACGACGCTCTTCGTCGGCAAGGCCGTGTACGACTTCATCGCCGAGCCCGAGCAGATCGCCGTGTTCCGCAAACCGGCCGGCGGCAAGCCGGGCCGCTTCATCCTGCTCGATCCGAAGCAAAACATCAAAACCGAACTGTCCACCGATCAATTGGCCGGCGCGATGGACAAGTTGCGCACCTGGGCCGGGCGACAGACCGATCCGTTCCTGCAATTTTCGGCCAATCCGCAGTTCAAGGAATCGTTCGAATCGGGCAGCGGAAAGCTGGTGCTCGCCAATTACCTGGAAAGCTACACCGTCACCACGCGCCGGGCCGAGCATCCGCAAGCGGCAGCCGACTATCGCGAATTCCTCGACTGGTATACGCGGCTCAACACGCTGCTCTCGGCCGGCCCGCCGCCAGAACCGCGCTTGCGCCTGAACGAAGCGCTGGCCCGCCACAAAGTGATCCCGCTCAAGGTCGAGCTGACCCGCGCCAACGAAAAGGAGCCGATCCGCGCCGAGCATCAGTTCATCTGGCGGCTATCGAACGACGACCGCGAGCGGATCAACGACGTCGGCACGTCGCTTTCCAGTTGCCGCACCGTGCCGAACGAGGAGTTTCTCAAGGCCACGCGGCCGGATGAATCGGCCAAGTGACACAGTCATTCGTCGCGCATCGCGCCGCTGCGATTGTCCACTGCCACCACATTTAATCCGGTTTGCCAGCATTCAGGCGCTGCGATTGTGCATCAATCTCCTGTAATCGAGCTCGTGATTGAGCGCGCGCATTGAGATAGCTCTTGGTGACCCACGTCCAACCGGCGACAAGTATCGCAATCACAGTAATGCGCACAAAGAGGTCGCGCAGCGAAAATCGCCACGGACTCACTGCCGGCCAAGAATCCATGCATTTCTCTCGGCATTTCTCCCGGAAGAATTGAGCGCAGATGCCAGCGCCCGCTCCGCCGATGACTCCCGCCAGGCAAACGGAAAAGCCAAACGGGAAGTTGAAAATTGGATTCCACGTCATCGCCGTCGCGATAATCCCGGTGCTCGCGCCCGAACATACCGCAGGTGGAATAACGAATCGCGATAGCCAACACGCCCACGTTAATACGGCAAACGTGATTACAACGGGCGCTCCCACGAGCGCCGCGAAAATCGTCCCCACGAAGAGACCGGCGACGCCGCCAGCGAAAAGTCCGAAGACGCCGCCCGCTGCTGACGTGCCGAACCAGATGAGTAGCCAAAAGAGCGGCCAGAATTCAGTTTTGGCCCGCGATCTGACGGAATGAGGTGAATCGTCGGCTGAACTGGTAACGACCATTTCACGACCGATTGGGACGACTATTCCCGCGTCAGCTTCTTGAACCGCTCGTTGAGATCGCGCGTCAGCGGGCCCGGCTTGCCGGTGCCGATCGCGCGGCTGTCGACTTTCACCACCGGGATCACTTCGGCGGCCGTGCCGGTGAGGAAACATTCGTCGGCGATGTAAACGTCGTGCTTGGTGAGCGCAGTTTCGCCGACTTCGATGCCGGCGCTCTTGGCCAGCTCAATCACGGCGGCGCGCGTGATGCCGCCCAGAATGCCCGCATCCAGCGGCGGCGTGTACAGCACACCGGCCCGCACGAGGAAGATATTATCGCCCGTACACTCGGCCACCTCGCCCTTGTGATTGAGCATCAGCGCCTCGATGCAGCCGGCCTGAAGGCCCTCGATCTTGGCGAGGATGTTGTTGAGATAGTTGAGCGATTTGATCCGCGGATTGAGCGCGGCCGGGTGCGTCCGCTGCACGCTCACCGTGACGATCTCGAGCCCCTTCTCGTACAGCTCCTGCGGATACAGCGATATGGCATCCGCAATGATGATCACCTGCGGATTGCTGCAGCGATTCGGGTCGAGGCCCAGCGTGCCCGCCCCACGGGTGACGACGAGCCGGATGTAACCGTCGTCGATTTTGTTGACGCAGACCGCCTCGTTCACCGCTTTGCACATCGCCTGCTGCGACATCGGAATCTCGAGCCAGATCGCCTTGGCCGACTCGTACAGCCGCACAATGTGCTCGCGCAGCCGAAACACCTTGCCGCGGTAGCTGCGCAGCCCCTCAAACACGCCGTCCCCATACAACAGGCCATGATCAAACACACTGATCTTGGCCTCCTCCTGAGGGACAAACTTGCCGCTGATATAGATTTGGCGCGACATACAATCAGGCCGAAGGATTTACCACGGAGGCACGGAGAGCACGGAGAAGACGGCCGAAAATGCAAAA
>JBIOWO010000009.1:0-2169 GCA_044868555.1 Lacipirellulaceae bacterium
GTCTCAGAAGCCCACGCCGACCTCGTCACCTGGCACTAACGGCCACGGCGGAGGATCAGCCGGTGCTCGCCCCGCCCGTCGCCGGCTCGCGGCAGCCGGTCGTTTCGGGAATCGTCAGCGGCAGCCCGAGCGTGTGCCGCACGGCAAGCCAGGCAAAACATTCCGCCTCGAGTGTGTCCGGATTTAGACCCTTACCACGGACGCTCTGCACATTCGGATAGTGCTCGCCCATCATCCGCATAATCACTGGGTGATGCACGCCGCCGCCGGTGACCCACACACTCGCCGGCTTCTTCGGCATCCGGCCTACCGCTTGCACAATCGCCTGCACCGTCACGGCGCAGAGGGTTGCCGCGCCGTCTTCGACGCTCAACCCCGACACGTCGACGTGATCGAACTCGAAACGGTCGGCCGACCGCGGCAGCTTCTTGGCGAAGAACGGCGTGTCCAGCGCCGCCGCCACAATCGCCGCGTCGACGTTGCCTTTCTCGGCGATCTTGCCGTCCTTGTCGTGCGACTGGCCGGCCATTTCCTGGATCCACTCGTCGAGCAACCCGCAACCAGGGCCCGTGTCGCCGGCGATGATCTCGCCGCCTTCACCCAGATAGGTGACGTTCGCCACGCCGCCAAAATTAATGATCAGCGTCGGCCGCGGCTCGTGGGGAAACAGCGCCCGATGGAACATCGACACCAGCGGCGCCCCCTGCCCGCCGAGCGCCATGTCGCGCCGGCGAAAGTCAAACACCACTTGCATGCCGGTCCGTTCGGCCAGCAGCCAGGGGTTGCCGATCTGCAATGTGAGGTGCTGGTTCGGAATGTGCCGCACCGTGTGGCCGTGAAAGCCGATGAGCTGCGTGCCCTTTGCTTCTTTCGGCAACGTCCGCATCAACTCGTTGACGGCTTCGGCGTGGTGCAACGTGATGTCGCGCTCAAGCCGCAAGAGTTCGACGATCGGCACGTCGTACTGCGATGCTTCCAGCACCCGCGAACGCAGGTCGCCTTCGTAGGGCACGGTCACGCCGCCGCAGAATTCGATTGCATCCTCACCGTCGGTGGCAACGAGCGCGGCATCCGCACCGTCGGCGCTGGTGCCACTCATCAGCCCGATCGCCTTCGGCAGCATCTTCTTCGCCACGGAATATCGACCTCAATTAAATTTAGGCGCGGCAACGACTTACAATGCGAACTCGCTCGCCGGCACAACAGCCACCTGCGCACAAGCGATAGTATAACCCAAAATAATTGGCGAAATATATCTCTTTTTCGCGCAAGATTTCCGGTTCCTTGGTTAAGATGACAGGAAGCGTACTTATACGCTCCGACGCAGGCGATTGTCCACTCGACCCCACTTCTCGTCACCACGAGCCGACGAATCCTGCCATGAACTACCAAGCCAACGATCACGATCTGTTTCGCGCCCGCCAAGTTGCCGTCCTCATCGAAACCGAAACCAGCTGGGGCGGCCAGGTCGTCCGCGGCATCGCCCATTTCGCTGAGAAGCACGCCCATTGGCATTTGTTGATCGACCCGCGCGATCACGAACAGCGCTCGGCGATTCCCGATGGCTGGCGCGGCGACGGAATTATCGCCCGCATCTCGAGCCGCTTTCAAATGGAGCAGCTCCGCGAAAAAGGGTTGCCGGTGGTCAACGTCGACGACGTCTACGACCGGCTCGACGGCGTGGGCACGGTGCTGACCGATGAGGCGGAACGCGCCCGGCTGGCAATCGAACATCTGCTGGCCCGCGGTTTTCGCAAGTTCGCTTATTTCGCTCCGCCCAGCCACCGCTATTCGAAGAATCGCGGCGATGCATTTGTAAAGGCCGTGACCGCGCTTGGCTACGAATGCCACGAATACCTGCCCGGCTACCGCGCTGGCCGCAAGATCGGCTGGGAGGAGCAGCAGCGTCGCGTGAATCGTTGGCTCGCCGCCCTGCCCCGCCCGATCGCCATCCTGACCGTCGATGCCCACCACGGCCGGCAACTGGCCGACATCTGTCACTTCGCCGGCGTCCGCGTGCCGGATGAAGTCGCAATCCTCGCCGGAGACTCGGACGACTTGCTCTGCGAAGTCTCGACGCCGCCGCTGTCGAGCATCTCGGTGGCCTGCGAACGACTGGGCCACGAGGCCGCGGCGATGCTCAACCGCATGATCGCCGGCGACGCACCG
>JBIOWO010000010.1:0-22248 GCA_044868555.1 Lacipirellulaceae bacterium
AGCCTGACCGATTCACGGCGCGCATACTTTTTCTTCGGACCACACTCGCCGCGCTCCAGGGAGATTTTCCTGACGTATTCTTGGGCCAACTAAAGGCAGTGTTCGATTGCGGTATTAGACCCGCGCCTTCCCGGAATATCACTGTCTTGGAACGATTGCGCGAAAGCTTGTCGGCCGAACAGTTGACCCTGTTCCAAGCCCTTTATGATGCAATCAATGAGCAAGATGGACTAGCGCGCTTGCACGAAGTTGACGAGTGGACAAAAGTAGACGCGGTTTCATTAGATACGCCTTGGCCGAATTACCGGTATGACTGCGCCCCTCGCCGCACGGAGCCAGTAACAACGCTCGGAGAACGTAACGATACGGATCCCGTGCTGATCGAACTAACACAGGCGATGGCGGCCGCGGCGAGCAATCTATGGGAGCGCGACCTACGGGCCAAACTACACGCAGAGAAGTATGATTTGGTCGTTGCTGACACAACACAAGCCTTAGAGTATGGTCTACGCGAGGCCTGGGTGTACGCCCTCCGTGGTAATGCCCACCGGCACCAGGGAAACTTTGACGACTCCATCGCCGATCTCACGGAGGCTGTGCGAATCGATCCGACCTATGCCTGGGCTTGGGCAGACCGTGGCATGGCGAATGCACAAAACGACGAACTCGGTGCCGCACTCGCCGATTTCAGTCGCGCTGTAGATATCGATGCGACCTATGCCTGGGCTTGGGTGCAGCGGGCAAGGGTGCAACGGGCAAAGGGTAAATTCGCCGCTGCGATTGCGGACGCATCACATGCTTTGGAACTTGGTGTGCGCGAGGCGTGGGTATATGTCGAGCGCGGCAGCGCCTACCGCCGTCTGGAAAAATTTGATGCGGCTATCGCCGATTTCACCAGAGCCGTGCGGCGAAATCTAGATTACGCCCCGGCCTGGGCTGGACGTGGACTAGCGCATTGTCAAAAAGGTAATCTGGAGCATGCGATCGCTGACCTTAGCGAAGCAGTGAGGCTCGATCCGGCATATGCGTGGGCCTGGGCAGAACGCGGCAAAGTATACCGTCAAAGAGGTGATATGAAGCGTGCCATCGTTGACCTCAAGCGTGCCTCAGAAATCGAGCCAGAATTCGCCTGGGAATGGGCACAGAATGGGGAGGGAAGCTACTACGAAGCGCTTGAGTCAGTAGACAGCATCGTACAAGCGCGGGTTGATTGGTTACCAGGACGATTCGTCCGCGGCAAGCTACTCTCAGTTCTTGGCCGTTTCGCAGAGGCGGAAAAGGAGCTATCCGCTTGCCGCGCCATGAACTCAAACGATTACGCGATCGTTCTAGAATGCGGCTTCAATGCGTGGCGAGTCGGGCGACACGAGGAAGCCGTTAGTCTTTTTCGCTTGGCTCGCGAAAATGGAATCGATGTGCTGCAGACGATTCTGTATGAATGCATATACCTCATGCAAATGCGGCGCGAGACATCAATTCCGCAAGTTGTGGCGCAGACGGCGGAACGTAAACGAAACGATCCCGACCTTGAGCCCACCATCCGATGGATTGCCGGTGAGATCACCGACGAAGAGCTCTTAGGCGCAACGACGACCAACAGGGACAAATGCGGAGTTTTGTATTGGCTGGCTGAAAAAGCGCGCGCTTACGGCGACACTTCTCAGGGAAATAGGTTTATCACGGAGTGTTTAGAGACCGGAGAAACCACATTGTACGAATACCAACACGCACTTGCGTTGAAGAATGGTCGTAAGCTTTGACGCGGCAGCGGACCGCGCATTGTAATCTACCCACCGCCATCTCAGCGCAGAACCGGAACATGGTGCGACGGCAAAAGAGCATGTTGCCGAATCTGTAACCCAATTTAGTCAGATACAGTCATTTGGATCGAGCCGGATCTGACGTTTCTTTTGCGCGGACTAACCCGCTTCGGTCGCCCGCACCGAATGAATAATTGACCGGACCGACAAGCAAGCAGCCGTCATCAGTTCGATGGCACCACTCGGCATTCTTGAGGAGGGCAGAATCGCCGCAACTTTCCCACGCCGTCGAGACGAGCTTGGGTGCAAATGTCGAACCGTCCGGTGCGGCGAACGCAGGTTGCTGAAGTGTCGGAGTTGTTCGCGATTGATCGCAGCTTGGTGTCGACCGCTTGAGGGCGTGACTGGCCATTGCAGAAAGCGGCGACTGGTAACGTGGGGCGGGCGCGCTGGCCGTGGCGTAGTTGTCGGCCGGAGGGACGACGGCGGCCGGTCGAAATGGCAGAGTGCGCTATCAGCCGCGCCGCGCTAGCGACCGGTTTATTCCGCATTGCCGAGGAACCGGGTGCTAGCGCACTGCGGCTGATGAATAATCCGGGTTAGGCGTCGCGGAGGCGGACGAGGATTTGGTCGCCTTCGACTTTGACCTCGTGGGCAACAGTTGGTTTCGTCGCCGGCATGGTCAACGCGGCGCCGGTGCGGATGTCGAATTTGGCCCCGTGGCGGGGACAGGCGATCGTGCCGTGGGCGGCGTCGACCGGTCCGTCGCTCAAGGGGCCGCCGTCGTGCGTGCACACATCATCCAGGGCGTAGAAATGCCCGGCCGCGTGGATCAGTGCGATCAGCCGTTCGCCCACCTCGACCAGCAGCGTGCCTGGATCGGGAATCTCGGACGTCTCGGCAACAGGAATGAATTCAGACATTATGTTTGCCCCCAGGTTGCCAGCCACGTGCCGCCGAACAGCAGCAACAAGCCCACCGCCAAGAGCGGCAGGCCCCGTTTTAAGGAATTGGCCGATTTCCGCCGCTCGTCGATTCGACCCGAGACCACGACGCGCAGTCCGCCGGCCGAATACCAGAGTCCGACAATCGTCATCACCACGCCAACCAAGCGCACCAAGTTGGCGACCACTTCAAGCACCGTCACACCCCGGCAAGTTCTTTGATGTCACTCACCCGCCGGCCGATCGCCTCGCCCAGCGCGTCACGAACGCTTTCGATCGTGATCCGATCGAATACTTGCTGGAAGAACCCGGCGACGATCATCCGCACGGCCTCGCGACGCGTGTAGCCGCGGGTCATCGCGTAAAACACTTGCTGGTCGTCGACGCGGCCACTCGTGCTGCCGTGCGTGCAGCGGACGTCGTCGGCCTCGATCTCCAGGCCCGGGATGGAATCGGCCCGGGCGTCGCGCGAGAGCATGAGGTTGTCGTTGCGCTGGTAGGCGTCGGTCCGCTGGGCGCTCTTGTCGACCTTGATCATGCCCCGCCAGACGGTTCGCGAGCGGTCCTGAAGCGCGGTCTTATACAACAGATCGCTCTTACAATACGGAGCCTGGTGATGCTGGTGCGTGCTGTACGAAAGGTGCTGCCGGCCTTCGGTGAACATCACGCCGTTGACCTGCACTTCGGCGTCGGGGCCGGTCATCGCCACATGCTGATTCACTTTGGCCAGCCTGGCGCCGAGCGCGCCGATCGTCCACTGCAGACGGCCTTCGCGGCCGACGTGGGCCTTCTGGTGGGCGAAGTGCCACACCTCGTGACCCCAGTTTTGCAGGTTGACGTATCGCAGCCGCGCGCCTTGCTCGACGATCAACTCGATCGAGCCGCAATGCAGGCCGGCGCTTTCAAGCGACGTGCTGGCGGCTTCCGAGAGCATTGTGGCTTCGGCGCCCGGTTCGAGAATGACCAGCGTCTTGCCCAGGTCGACGCCGCCATCGGAAATCGCCGATAGCGAATGAAACGGCTGATCGAGGCGGACGTTTTTAGGAACGTAGAGCAGCGTTCCACCCGACCAGCAGGCGGCGTTGAGCGCGGAGAATTTGTCTTTGTACGGATCGACGACGTGCCGCTCGAAAAACGGGCGCAGGAGGTCGCCGTGCTCGGTCGCGAGACGGCTCAGCCCGCCGAATAAGACCCCCTGCTTCGCCCATTTCGGATCCAACTGAGCCGCGACGGCATGACTGTTCATGGCGACGGCGCGGCCGCCGAGCTCCACTCCCGCAGCGAGCAAGGCGTGAGGTGCAGGAACTTGGGCCGCCGCAGCGTGTGCGGCCGGGTCCGGCAACTCGAAGCGGTCCAGCTTGAACAGCCGAATGTCGGTCCGCATCCACTCCTCGTCGCGGACTGAGGGCATCGGCAGCTCTTCGAAACGCTGCCAGGCCTTGCGGCGCAGGTCGACCAGCCACGCCGGCTCGTCGCGCGTGGAGAGGAAACTGTCAAAGGCCTCCTGAGAGAAACCCGTCGAAACTGCGGCTGTAGACATGGAAATCGTAGCAAACTTTCAATCAAACAATTCATCGACGGGAAACGCCCAACTTGGTACGGCTGGCTCTGCCTCGGCCGATTCGCCGCGGCGGTAAACTTTCGGCGTCTGCGGTGCATCGGCACGATAGACCCGCACGACGTCGTCGCTCAACAGGTCGACGTCCCAAACCACCTTCGTGCCGGCGGCAAAATAATCGGCGCGCTTCGCAGCCATTTCTCGTTCTGCTTTTTGACCATAATCACCTTCGCTGCGCACTTCGACCGCAAACTCGGGCGCACGTTTTCCAAATCCCATTTCAGGAGGCTCGGTGCTAAAAGCAACGTCCGGTGCGAAGCTCTTTCGTCGCGGCAAATTCACCAAAAAGGCGACATTGTCGGGATAAGCGTACCCACCTAGCTGATTCTCCCTGCTTTGAAGGCTGTTATAGATCTTGCTACTTGCGCGGCCCGGTTTTCGTCCGGTGGGGCTCATTAACTCAATCCTCCCATCGACGATCTCGGCCTTTCCGTCGATCTTGTACAACTCGGCAATAAGCTGCTCAGTTATCGGATCGGTTACGATGCTCATGTTAGGCCCATTTAAACGATCATGATTACCCCACGCTGCCTTCCATCTGCAGCTCAATCAGGCGGTTCATTTCGACGGCGTATTCCATCGGCAGCTCCTTCACCAGCGGCTCGATGAAGCCGCTGACGATCATCGAGCTGGCCTCGGGCTCGGTGAGGCCGCGGCTTTGCAGGTAGAACAATTGCTCCTCGCCGATCCGCGAGACGCTGGCCTCGTGCTCGACCTGCACGTCCTGCTCCTCGACTTCGATGTACGGATACGTATCGCTGCGGCTCGCGGGATCGAGAATCAAGGCGTCGCACACGACGTTGCTCTTCGAGCCGATCGCGCCGTCCTGCACCTTGCACAGTCCGCGGTAGCTGCTACGGCCGCCATTTTTGCTGATGCTTTTGGAAATGATCCGGCTCTTGGTGTGCGGGGCGCAGTGAACCACCTTGGCGCCGGCATCCTGATGCTGGCCCTTGGAGGCGAAGGCGATCGACAGGATCTCGCCCCGAGCGCCCGGCTCCATCATGTACACGGCCGGGTACTTCATGGTGAGGCGGCTGCCCAGGTTGCCGTCGATCCATTCCATCAGCGAGTCCTGATACGCGACGGCCCGCTTGGTGACCAGGTTGTAGATGTTGTTGGCCCAGTTCTGGATCGTCGTGTACCGGCAGCGGGCGCCACGGCGGACAACGATCTCGACCACGGCCGAGTGCAAGCTTTCGCTGGAGTACATCGGGGCCGTGCAGCCCTCGACGTAGTGCACCTCGGCCCCTTCGTCGACGAGGATCAGCGTCCGCTCGAACTGGCCCATCCGCTCGGCGTTGATGCGGAAATAGGCCTGCAGCGGGAACTCGATCTTGACGCCCTTCGGCACGTAGATGAACGACCCGCCCGACCACACGGCCGAGTTGAGCGCGGCGAACTTGTTGTCCTCCGGCGGAATGATCGAGCCGATGTACTCGCGCACCAGGTCGCCGTGCTCGCGGACGGCCGTGTCGGTGTCGGTGAAGATGACGCCCTTCTTGGCGAGGTCTTCTTTCAGCGAACCGTAGACCACCTCGCTCTCGAACTGGGCCTTCACGCCGGACAGGAATTTCTTCTCCGCCTCGGGGATGCCGAGCTTGTCGAACGTTTCCTTGATCTCCGCCGGCACATCGTCCCACGTCTTGCCCTGATGGTCGGACGGCTTCAAGTAGTAATAGATGTCCTGGAAATCGATGCCGATGTGGCCGCCCCAGCGCGGCATCGGCTTCGACTCGAAGATCTTCAGCGACCGCAGCCGGAAGTCGCGCATCCAGGCCGGCTCCTGCTTCATTTCCGAAATCTCGGAGACGATCGCTTCGTTCAATCCGCGGCGGGATTTGAAAACGGCGTGCGACGGCGTCACGAAATCGTACTTGTTGATTTCGCCCACGCCGGTTTCGTCGGGAGCAGTTGTCAAATCGGTAGCCATGATCGTTTTCCCTAAAAAACGCGCTCCGCAGCGCTCGTGATACTCGCTGTGCGTCGCGGCTAAACAGCCAATTTCTCCGCGGCGGTCATTTCTCTTTCGACCGCGGCGTCCTCCGGATGGGTCGCCCGAACGCGGTCGTAACCTTCGGTGTACAGTTCGCGGGCCAGCTCGATGCCGCCCGTTTCGACGATCCGTCCGCCCAACATCACGTGCGTGAAATCGGGCGGATTGTGATCCAACAACCGGTCGTGGTGCGTGATGATAAGGATGCCCATCTCGGCGCCGCCGATCTCGGCAATGCTCTGGCTGGCCAGCTTCACGGCGTCTACGTCCAGGCCGCTATCCGTCTCGTCCAGGATCGCAAACTTGGGCCGCAGCATGGCCAGCTGCAAAATCTCGGCCCGCTTCATCTCGCCGCCCGAGAAGCCGTCGTTCACGTAGCGCCGGGCGAACTCCTCGTCGATTCGCAATTGGTTCATCTTCTCGCGCAGCTCTTTGCGGAACTCGCGCATCGGGATCAATTGCTCGCCTTCCTTGCGGTTGGGATTGCGGACGTTGGTCGTGGCATGCCGCAAAAAATCGGCCATTTTCACGCCCGGGATCGCCATCGGCCGCTGGAAGGCCATGAAGATGCCGGCCCGCGCCCGTTCGGTCGCATCCCATTCCAAAATGTTCTCGCCGTTGAGCTCGATCGTGCCCTCGGTGATTTCGTACTTGGGGTGGCCCATGATCGCGCCGGCCAGCGTGCTCTTGCCGGAGCCGTTCGGCCCCATCAGTGCGTGCGTTTCGCCGCGGCGGATCGTCATATTCACGCCGTTGAGGATCGGTTTGCCCTCGACGGCTACGTGCAGGTTCTTGATCGTCAGCGTTTCGGTCATTTTTGGTGTGGCTAGCTTATGTGCTGGCTGATTGTCTGTTGTCCGTTGTCAGTTGTTCGCAAATAGCCGGTTCAGGCTGTAATCTTCTGGTGGTCGAACAGCGGCTCGCCATCGGCCGGCGCGTCGACGTATCCGCTGTGGTGCGGGACGGGCAGCTCGTCGTCGACCTTGATGCCGATCGCCGCACCGCGTTGCCGTGCGATTTTGTGTCCCTTGATCTTGTCTTGAATCCGCATCAGTCCTTCCAGCAGCGACTCGGGCCGCGGCGGGCAGCCGGGCACGTACACGTCCACCGGCACCACCAGGTCGACGCCCTTCACCACGTGATAACCGTACTTGAAATACGGCCCACCGCCGACCGTGCAGGCCCCCATCGCGATCACAAATTTCGGATCGGGCATCATGTTGTATAGCCGGCGGACGCGGCTGGCCATTTTGTAGGTGACGGTGCCGGCCACGATCATCAGGTCGGCCTGCCGCGGAGTCGCCCGGAACGCACCGGCGCCGAAGCGGTCCAAGTCGAACCGGCTCGCACCGGCGGCCATCATTTCGATCGCGCAGCACGCCAGGCCGAACGTCAACGGCCAGACGCTCGACTGGCGGGCCCAGTTGATGGCCTGCTCCACGGTCGTCGTGATAACGTTTTCCTCAAACCGACCTTCAATCCATGGCTGGTTCTGGTTCATGATTTGGTTTCTTTGGCTCGGATAAAACTCTAGCTGTTGCAGCTAAACCGCAAGCGATGTTTAAATCGCAAGCGATGTTCAAACCGCATGCGAGAATCTTCTATCATCGCTTACGACGTGCTGGGTGTGAAGGTGCAGCAGGTAGCGCCGTCCAGGCGGCATTCGCTCAGTCGCACATTCTCGCCCAGCATTTCCGATAACATCATCTTCTCCATCGTGCATACGCCGCGGTCCTTCTTGGCCAACTCCGGATAGGGGCAAGCCAGTGCGGACAATACCGGGAGCTCGCCCGTGGTGTCGACTGTGAACGGAATCTCGCGTTCGCCCATGACCCCGGCCAGGGCGGTCATCCGCTCGCTGAGCGATTCGCCGGTAACCTGGTCCCGGTACATGGCCACAAAGCGGTCCGCAATCCGCTTCAGGAGCCCGCGCCGGACCGCAGGATCGTCGACCGACTTGATCTCCTCCCACAGCACAACGGCCATGTCGGCAAAATTGGTGCCGGCCGATTGCTCGCCCTTCTCGGTGAGCGAATAGCGATGGTTCGGCCGGCCGCGTCCCTTGCGCTCCGTCTGACGCTCGATCAAACCAGCGTCGGTAAGTCGCTGCAGCCGCTGACGGACGGCGGTGGCCGTCACTCCCATTTCAGCAACCAGGGCGGCGATCGTGACCGCCCCGTCGCGGCGCAAAAAATCGAGCATCGCTTTGTCGGACGATTCGGTCTGCGAATTCATGGCATGAATCTCGTTGTGCCCCAAGGGCTTAGACCACCAGCTCCACTACAATCCTACCGGAACCAGGATTATTGACAACCCAGTATTTGAAAAATATCGACACATATTACAAAGCATATGATGCCAAGTACTTACGACCATCTTCGACACTCAGATTCGTCCTGAAATCAGTGGGCCCCCAGATAGGCCTTCCGAACTTCGTCGCTGGCAGCCAACTCGCTGGCCGGGCCTTGCATCTGAATCTCGCCGACTTCCAGCACGTAGGCCCGGTTGGCGATTTGCAGTGCCATGCTGGCATTC
This sequence comes from Lacipirellulaceae bacterium, assembly GCA_044868555.1. Taxonomy (GTDB): domain Bacteria; phylum Planctomycetota; class Planctomycetia; order Pirellulales; family Lacipirellulaceae; genus JABDGM01. The sequence goes on from JBIOWO010000010.1 coordinate 8,854, forward strand.
TGCTCGATGAGGAGGATGGTCGTTCCTTCGCGGGCGATTTCGCGGATTACCTGGAAGACGGTCTGCACGACTTGCGGCGCCAAACCGAGCGACGGCTCATCGAGCATCAACAGCCTGGGCCGCGCCAAGAGCGCCCGGCCGATCGCCAGCATTTGCTGCTCGCCGCCTGAGAGTGTGCCGCCCTGCTGGTTGAGGCGCTCGCGCAATCGCGGCAACAATTGGAGGGCCCGCTCGTGATCGGCGCGGATGCCGGCATGGTCGTGCCGCGCGTAGGCACCCATTTTCAAATTTTCCTCGACGGTGAGATTGGCGAAGATGCCGCGGCCCTCGGGCACTTGCACCAGTCCCTTCTGGACGATTCGATGCGGCGGCCAGCCCTGGATTCGCTGGCCATCGAACTGAATTTCGCCTTGCTTCGGCTCGAGCAAACCGGAGATCGTGCGGAGCGTCGTCGACTTGCCGGCTCCATTGCCACCGATGAGCGTGACGACCTCGCCTTCGTCGACGTGGAACGAAATTCCGCGGAGCGCCTGAATCGCGCCATAGGAGACCCACAAGTTGTCGATGCTGAGTAGTGGCATGTCAAAAAAATACTCTCGTCCGGATCAAGCTGCCGGTGGGCCGCCGCCAAGATAGGCCGCGATCACCTTTGGATCGTTCTGAATCTCCTGCGGCGGGCCGCTGGCGATGGTGACGCCGTGGTCCAGCACCATAATCCGCTCACAGATATCCATCACCAGGCCCATGTCGTGGTCGATCAACATGATCGCCACCGGAAACTGCTGGCGAATGTTGCGGATCGACTGGGCCAGGTCCTGCTTTTCGCGCGAGTTCATACCGGCGGCCGGCTCGTCGAGGAGCAATAGCTTTGGTTCCGTGGCCAGCGCCCGCACGATCTCCAAGCGCCGTTGATGGCCGTAGCTCAGGCAACCCGCTTCCTCATCGGCGCGGGGCCGCAGGTCGAACAGATCGAGCAGCTCGAGCGCATGCTGGCGGATCGCCTCCTCCTGCGCCGAGTAGCCGGCGGACCGGAGCATCGTGCCCACGAGCCGCTGCCGACCGCGGCATTGACCGGCCAGCCGCACGTTGTCCAGCACGCTCATGCTGGGAAACAGGCGGATGTTCTGAAACGTGCGGGCAATGCCGGCAGCGGTGATCTCGTGCGGCTTGCGGCCGACCAGGTTCTCGGCGTCCAGCAGCATCCGGCCGCTGTCGGGCCGATACACGCCAGTGAGCAAGTTGAACACGCTCGTCTTGCCGGCCCCGTTCGGGCCGATCAGGCCGTAAAGCGCCCGCGGCGGCAGCCGCAGCGAGAATTTCTGCACCGCCTTCAAGCCGCCGAACGAGAGATTCAATTCGTCGACCGTCAGCAGCGGAGCGCCGGCCGAATCGCGGGCGGTGGGCCAATCGTTTTGTTGCGATTGCGGCGTCATGTCGTGCCCTTTGGAGCAGCCCGTTCGCCACGGCGCGGCCAATAGTTCCAGATCTCGTTCATGCCGAATAGACCTTGTGGCCGCACGATCATCATTCCGATCAGTAGCAGCGCGTACACGATCAAGCGATATTCTTCAAAGCCCCGCAAGAACTCGGGCAAGGCAGTCAGCAGGACAGCGGCCAGCATGACGCCGCTGATCGAGCCGCGGCCACCGAGGACGGTCATGATCAAATAGTCGAACGATCGCTGAAAGCCGGCGTCTCTGGGACTGATGATCACGCCGCTCTCGTGAGCGTAGAGGCCGCCGGCCGCGCCGGCGAAAAACGCCGCCAGCACAAAGGCGAGGACTTTGATGCGGGCGATATTCACGCCCATCGCCTGGGCGGCCACCTCGTCCTCGCGGACCGAGATCATCGCCCGGCCCAGGCCCGATTGCTTGAGCCGATACGCCGCGACGACCGTGATCGTCAAGAACGCATAGACCCAGAACAGGTTTGTGTACTTCGGAACGTCGTCGAAGCCGAGCGCTCCGCCCACCGGTGGCGGGAAGAAATCGGCGAGCCGGGCCGATCGCAATTGCTCCGGATCGTCGATTACCTTGCGCGTCTGCTGCAGCACGACGCGGAGGATTTCGCCGAAGCCGAGCGTCACGATCGCCAGATAATCGCCGCGCAAACGGAGCGACGGCAGGCCGACCACGTATCCGGCCGCGGCCGCGACCAACCCGCCGACGATGCAGGCCGCCACGAACATCCAGTCGCCGACGCCGAGGAAGCCGCCGTGACGGGCGGGCGTTCCCCAAATCCAAAGCGAGCCGTAATACGTGATGAACGCGGCCGAGTAACCGCCCAAGGCCATGAACCCCGCGTGACCGATCGAGAACTGCCCCGTCAAACCGCTGACGATGTTCAGCGACACAGCCAGGATCATGGCAATCCCCACGTCCAGAACGATCCGTGCGTAGTAGGCGCCAAGCAGCCCGGGCAGCACGACGTACATCGCGGCCGCCAGCGCGAGCCCGATGACAAACGGCATGATTCTGGTCGGAGCCTTGCTCACACCTTCTCCTGAAACGGCGAGCCCAGGAGGCCCGTCGGCCGCACGAGCAGAATGAGAATCAACAGCGCGAACACGTACACGTCGCGGTAGTTCGTCGAAATGTAAAACGACCCGAACTGCTCGACGAAGGCGATCACGAAACCGCCCAGCACGGCGCCGCGCACGTTGCCGATGCCGCCGATTACGGCTGCCACGAACGCTTTGAGCCCCAACAGGACCCAAATCGTGTGGGCCGGCTGGTTTAGCCCCGGGTATTTGAGCGCGTAGAGGAACCCGGCGGCCGCGGCCAGCGCCGAACCGAGCACGAACGTGAACGACACGATGCGGTCGACCGGGATGCCCATCAGCGATGCGATGTCCGTGTCGAACGAAACGGCCCGCATGGCGGTGCCCAGCTTGGTACGGAACACCAGGTATTCGAGCGCCAGCATCAACACGGCCGCGGTGGCAAAGATCGCCACGTCGACGACGCCGATCTTGATCTCGCGGTCGCCGGCGCCGCTGGCAAACGTGAAGCTGACCAACTCTCGATTCTCCAACAAGCCGGGCATCTTCTGCGGGCTTGCGCCGAATACGAAATCCAACTGGCCCACGTTTTGCAGCAAGAGCGACACGCCGATCGCCGTAATCAGTACGTTGAGCCGCGGCGAACGGCGAAGCGGTTTGTAGGCGAGCCGCTCGATGAGGAAACCGACCAGCCCGCAGAACGCCATTGCCGCGACGAGAATCACCGCGCCCACCCACCACGGCGGCGAGACCTCCGGGTTGTGCGGATTGAGGCCGAACATCGGCAGAATCTTGCTGGCCAGCGTGTAGCTGACCCAGGCCCCGAGCACGACGATGTCGCTGTGGGCGAAGTTGATAAACTTGAGGATGCCGTACACCATCGTGTAGCCCAGCGCGATCAGCGCGTACAGGCTGCCGACTTCGAGAGTAGTGATCAGCGTTTGAACGAAGTCAGCCATGCGGGAAAGGTGTCAGCAAGGCGCGATCGATATACATAGCCGACCCATCCTGGGTCGGTTCGGCAGCGCTGAGCTTTTTGCGTTGCGTGCGCGCCTCATAAGAACCGGCCAGGATGGCCGGGCTATGTTTGACTTGCTCACTTGGGCGGTTCAATCGTCGTCACGTAGATTGGCACGCCGTCCTTCATTTCCAACATCACGGCCGGCTTGACGGCATTTCGCTGGGCGTCGATGGAGATTCGGCCGGTGACGCCGTCGAAGTCCTTGGTGGCGGCCAGTTCGGCGGCAATCGCGTCGCCGCCCAGCGACTTGGCCCGCGACATCGCTTCGTACAGGATTCGCGCCGCGTCGTAGCCCAGCGCGGCCAGCCCGTCGGGAGTCTCGTGGTGCTTCTCCTTGTATTTCCTGATGAAATCCTGCACGCGTGGACTGGGATCCTGGTGCGAGTAGTGGTTCGAGTAGAAAGTGCCCTCAATCGCCTTGCCGCCGATCTCGGCCAGCTTGGAAGAGTCCCAGCCGTCGCCGCCCACCAGCGGCACGTCGATGCCCAGCTTGCGGGCCTGGATCGCAATGTTTCCGACGTCGGTGTAGTAGCCGGGAATGAAAACGACGTCCGGCTGGCTGCTGCGGATCGCGGTAAGCTGTGCCGAAAAGTCCTGATCGCCCTCCTGGTATGCCTGCTTCGTCGTAATCTGGCCTCCCATTTCGGTAAACGCCTTCTCGAACACGTCCCGCAATCCAACGGAGTAGGCGTTGACCTGGTCGAACAGGATGGCCGCTTTGTTAGCTTTCACTCTTTCATTCTCGCGCGCAAATTTCGCGACGACCCATCCTTGAAACGGATCGATGAAGCAAACGCGGAATATCTTGTCGCCCTTTTCCGTCACGTCGGGGTTAGTTGACGAAGGACTAATCATCGGCACGCCGTTCTCCTGACAAATCGGCGCGCCCGCCAGCGACAAGCTCGACGCCACTTCGCCCAGCACGGCGGTGACCCCGTCGCGGTTGATGAGCCGCGTCACGGCCGCACCGGCCTCGCGGGCGTCGCCCTTGTCGTCGTACGTGATGAGCCGGATCGGCTTTCCATTGAGGCCGCCGGCGGCGTTGATTTCCTCGAGCGCCAAGCGGATGCCGTTGTCGGTCGACTGGCCAAACGTCGCCTGGCCGCCGGTCATCGACGCATAGTGGCCAACGAGAATTTCATTGGCGTTCTTTGTGCCGGAGCCGCAGCCGATTGCGGACGCGATCAACAACAGCGCAGCACCGAAACCGCAACGGCGTCGGCTGCAATAGAATGCGCGACGTGACGAATGATTAGCTGATTGACTCATATCGAATTTCGCATAGATAAGGAGGAAAAGTAGGGCCGTTTTGCCGACTCTATAGACTACTACGCCGCCAGGCACCGCTGTTACAGTGATGCCAGTATATCGGCGACATTGGACGTATCTCAAGGCCGGCCAACTATTTAGTGCCTAGACCCGGCCGCGTGGAAAAGATTGCTCGACGACCGCGTAAAACTCTGCCGGCGACGACACTTTCACCACCCGGCTGCGAAATTCGCGCGCCCCGGCGCGGCCCTGCGCATAGCAACATGCGTACTTGCGCATCAGCACCGTGCCTTTTTCGTCGCCGAAGCGGCGGCAGATCAGGTCGTAGTGGTGCATGAGCAGTTGCCGCTCTTCCTCCAGAGTTGGATCGGGCGGCACCAGCTCACCGCGGAGCGCGGCGGCCGCCTGGGCGAAGAGCCACGGTTTGCCGAGCGACGCGCGGGCGATCATCACGCCGTCGACGTCGTAGCGCCGGAAGGCGTCGACCACCTTGCGCGGCGAATCAAGGTCGCCGTTGCCGATGATCGGTATCCGCTGCAGATGGGGCTTGATGGCCGCGATGCGGTCCCAGTCGGCCGAGCCCTGAAACATGTCGGCCGCCGTCCGGCCGTGCACGGTGAGCGCGGCCGCGCCCGCGCCCTCGACCACTTGGGCCACGTCGATGGCGTTGATTTGATCGCGCGTGCAGCCGAGACGAATCTTGGCAGTGACCGGCGTCGGCGCGCAGGCCGCTACCACGTGTTCGATGATCGTCCCCATCCGGTCCGGCTCGCGCAACAGGTACGAGCCGCTGTGGGCCCGCTGCGCCACGTCGCGCACCGGGCAGCCGAAGTTGATATCGACCACGCTGACCTTGTACTCGTGGGCCAGCCGGGCGCCGACCTTGGCCAGCGTTTCCGGGTCGTTGTCCCACATCTGCACGGCCAGCGGACGCGGCTCGTCGGCCACGCCCCACAACCGGTCCGGCTGCTCGGCCTCCTGCTCGGCCAGCCAGACGAACCCTTTGGCACACACCATCTCGGTTGCCAGCAGCCCGGCCCCGCCGAATTCGCGGACGATCTGCCGGAAGGCGTAGTTGGTGAAGCCGGCCATTGGGGCCTGCAGGATCGGCGGATCGACCAGCACGGAGCCGATCCACAGCGGGCGGACGGTCGGCGGCGGCGTGGTGACGTCGATCGACGCGGCGTGAGGTGCGCGAGTGCGCGTCAGGCGTGTGGCGGCGAGGGGGCCCATAGTAAGCCATTATGGGCGCTGTGGGAGTCGAGAGTCGAGAGACGGCTGGGGGGTGGCATGCTCTCGCGGCCCAGCCGCGTAAGCATGTCTAGAGATTTCAAGCTCATGCTCACGCCGCTGTCGCGGCGAGAGCATGGCACCCGCTACACTGTTACTGCGGCTTTACCAGCAGCGAGCGTTCCTGACGCGGCGGCTGTTCCGTCTCGGCCTCGCCGGCGGCTTGTTGGATCGCCTCATCCAAAGCCGCGTCGCCGACCTTCTCGCCGCTGGCCGGCGCCCAGCCTTCGTCGAATGTTCGCGGCAAGCTGGGCGCGTTTTGCGATTGCCGGTTGTACGGAACCGGCGCCGAGTTCCGCGTCGCCGTCGCCGAGCCGGACGACTTGATCAACATGCCAATCAGCCGCTCGGAGGCCACCTGGCCAGGCGTCGACAGCTCGGTGTAGCGGGCGATGCGGCGGTTGTAATCGCGGGCGATCTGCACGAACGCCCGCCGCCGCAGGGCCAATAATTCCAGTGCCCGCACAGTCTCGACGCCGTCGGTACTATCGCGCGCGGCCGTCGTGTTGAGCCACTGTTCGGCCCGCGACACGGCCAACCCCGCGTCTTGCAACTCGGAATACCGTTTCGGCAGCAGCGCGGCCAGTTGCTGCGCTTCGGCAGTTGGCCGCCCGGCGAAGATCTGCTCGTAGCGGGTGTGATAGTCGCCGCAATGCGGAATGTCGGCCGGCAACGGCATACTGCCCGCCATCCCCATCAAGCTTGCCAATCGGTATTGGGAGGCCACGGCCGCCGCCTGCGACGTTGCCACTCGCGCCGCCAACTCCGACTCGGCTTGTTGCCAGGTGGTTCCCACGCGCGAACCCCGCGCGCCAGTCAGCTCCCCCTGCTCGCGGACGCCCAGGTAATAGTCGGCCACACTCGAGCACAAGTCCCAATATGCTTCGACGCGTTCGGTCTGTTCGGCGCGCGACGTGGCGCTGGCCACGGCGTCGGCCAACGAGAGCGAAGTGCCCGGCAAACGCGCGCCGGTGGGTGGACCGAGCAGCATGGCCCGCATCATGGCGGCCGGCTTCAGGCCGCCCGCCGCGCTCGTTTGGGCGGTGCTGCCGGCCGCCGGAGTGGTCTGCCACGGGCTGGTACCGGTGGGGGGCGTGGACAACGGGCCGGCGCCCGGCGGCGGATAGGTGCCCCCGCTGCCGAGTGGCGTCGTGGATGAACCGTAGGGACTGGCCGAACGCGCACTCGGCGTGGTTGCACTCGGCGCCGCTCCCACCCCTTGCGTGGCCGGATCGATGATCGGCACCAATGCGCCGCCGCCATTATTCCCAGGCGCACTATTGGCCGGCGTGCCTTGACTGAACGGATTCGTGCCGCTGGAGGACGGGTAGCGGCCATTTCCAGAGCCGACCTGAGCTACCAACACCAAGCCGATCATCCAGGCGCAGGCAGACATGGCAAGCCTCCGTGCAAAAAAATGAATTGCAAATTGCAAATTGAAAAATGCAAATTGATAATTGCGGACACGAATTCACTGCCTGCAACGAACTTTCACCTCGCTCCCCGCTCCCTGCCGTTCAATCCAACTCCTCCAACCACACGCGGAGCTCGTTCTCGTACTCGCTGGCCAGGTCGCCGCGGACGAGGGTCCGCTGGAACTCGGCCAGACCCTCGCTGCCGGTGTCGGCTTGTTCGGCGGTGGCATAGCGCAACATCGGATCGGGCGCGGTCAGCCGCCGGCAGATCGTCATCAACAGCTCGCTCTTCGTCACTTCCGGCGGCAAAACTTTGTGGAGCCGATGCGGCAACGCTCGCTTGGCCTCGAGCAGCTTGGGCAGGTCGGCGATGCCGGCGAACAGCGGCTTGCCGGCCAGCAGCTCGACCAGCACGTAGCCGATGCTCGCCAGGTCGGAGCGGGGCGTCACTTCCTCGCGATCCAACATCTCTGGCGCCGCATATTGCGGCGTACACGTCTTCTGCTGCGGCATGTTGTTCAGGTCCAAGGCCGAGCCGATGTCGATAATCTTCGCGTTGCCGGTCCGCTTGACCATGATATTCGACGGCTTGATGTCGCCGTGAACGACTTCCTCGCGGTGCAGCGCCGCGATGCCGGCCAGGCACTCGCGGACAATGGCCACGGCCATGCCGGGCTTGAGCCGCGTGCGAACGGCCCCGGGCGTGGCAATCACACGGTTGATGTAGTCCCAGCGGCGCGCCGTCACGCGGCCCCGCGCGCTCTCGAGCATCCCCGGCGCCAACAGCGCGTCGAGGTCGTAGCCGTCGACCCATTCCATCTCCAGAATGCGGATGCGGCGGCGCTCGATGAAGTTCTGCACGTCGAGCAGGTTGTCGTGCTGGATGAGAGCCACGCGGGAGCTGACCTGGGCCATCCGCTCCATGGCCTCGCGGTAGCCGCGTTCGTCCGGAAATCGCTCGGGGGAGAAGAATTTCAGGGCCACCGGCAGAGTAAAATTATCGGCTCCCCGCCGCTCGCTCAAATACACGACACCCTGACCGCCGCATCCCAATTGGCGGCGGAGCCGCAAATGCTCCGTCCAGCCCAGTTTGGGCTGGTGGATCATCCGCATGTAGTGTTCAAGAAGCTCATTGACCTTGCCGCGGGGCACCCGGTCCGGGTCGCCACCATACATCAGGGTGCGGGTTTCATGGAGGAGGGTAGTTGTCATGCTCATGGAGTGTGCCTCAATCGTGCGTCGTTGGAATTCCGTTTCCCCGGGCGCAGGCCGCCCAAACCAATAATTTTAAGTCCTAAAGCAGGAACGCGTCCAGGCGGTTATGCAGCCTAACGGGCCAAATGCAGCGACGTGCTGCGCGTTAGTGCTTGCACACACCGGCTTTAGCTCAATGCTGGCTCCGGCATCGGGAAGCCCAATCGCTTGTCGACAAGATTGCGCAGCGGGCGGCCGGCGAGGTAGCGACCCAGATTGTCGCAGAAGAAATTGGTGATGTCGTCGGTGCGCGTGGCGGCCTGACCGCCGACGTGCGGCGTGATGATCAAGTTGGAAATATCCCACAGCGGGCTGTCAACCGCGAGCGGCTCGACTTCGGTCACGTCGATTCCCGCGCCGCCCAGGTGGCCCGACTTAAGCGCCGCCGCCAGATCGCGTTCGACGACCATCGGGCCGCGGGCCATGTTGATCAAGATTGCGCCCTGCGGCAACAGTGCGAGCGTTCGCGCGTCGATCATGCCGCGCGTGTGCTCCGTGAGCGGAGCGGCCAGGATGAGAATGTCGACCCGCGGCAAGATGTCGTCCAGCGCGTCGGCCGGCAGCAACTCGGCGACATGGGCCGGTTTGTTGACTGGAAACCAATCGGTGGCCAGGATCGTCGTGCGGAACGCAGTGAGCACCTCGGCCAGCCGCCGGCCGTTGCCGCCCAAGCCGACGATGCCGATGCGGGCGCCGTGCAGATCGCGCGTCGGCCGGCGGATGAACTCGCGCTTCTGCTGGGCGCGGAAGAACGTCGGCAGGCTCCGCAGCAGGGCCGCCAAGAGGGCGATGGTGTGGTCGGCCACCTGATTGGCGAGGACACCCGACGCGCTGGTGACGATGATTTTCGATTCCACGACCGGCGGCACGAGGCAGTGGTCGAGCCCGGCCGCCGACGATTGAATCCACTGCAGTCGGCCCCGGCGCGCCACCTCGTCCCAGGGGACAGGTACCTTCGGGTGGCCGCAAAAAACGTCGGCCGCTACGAGTTCCTCCGCCACCCTTTCCTGCCCGGCGTCGATTATTTCGTAGCCGGGAGCGATGGCCGAAATCTGGTCGATGTGCCGCGCTTCGAGCGGATAACACAGGACGAGGCGTGGCCGGCTGCCGGTGGCCGCTGGCGATGTTTTCAGTTTTGTCATACTATAAGGTTGTGGCAAGGCAGGCGGCATCTGACAAGGCCACATGCCCTGCTCCCCACTCCGCGACGACGGGTGCCATGCCTTCGCCGCGTAATGGCGTAGGCATGTCCTGCCGGTACCATGCTTACGCGGCTACGCCGCGAAAGCATGCCACCCACCATTCCGCAATCCACTCCCCGCGTCTCCCTCATGTTCGATCCTCGTCGATATATCGGAACCGGAGCCGTGCTGTCGCTGGTGCTGCTACGGCTGGTGGTCGGCTGGCATTTCTTCACGCAAGGGACCGAGAAAATCGACTACGACCAGCGGACGAAACAGGTCCGTATGACGTTCACGGCTGCCCCGTTCCTGTTGCAGGCAAAGGGACCACTGGCCCCGTTCTTTCATTCTCAGGCGGCGAGCGGCCACGATTGGCAAGTGCTGCTCGCCGTCGCGCACCAGAACGTGCCGCCGACACCCGCGGAGGCGAAAGCGCGTGCCGCTTGGGCTTCCGGCTACCAGCGGCGTCGCGCCGATGCGGAAAAGAATGCGTCGTCCGTGCCCGTCGAGTTTCCGCCGTTCGCACCGTACCACGGTTGGGCCACACGAGTTGCCAACGACTGGAACCTCGTTCTGACCCAGGTGAAGGCGATCGCCGGACTCTCGGACGAACAAAAGCTGGCGGCCGAGAAAGCGCTAACGCTGCGGCAACAAGAGCTGGCCGACTATCTGGCCGGCGAAGGCGAGGCCATCACCGACTACCAGCACCAGTTATGGCGGCTCGCGAATTGGCAGTCCGGTTCGGAGGCCGAGGTTCCGTTCGAAGAGAATCGCATCGCCGCGAAGACTACGGAAACCAGCGCCGCGCCGCGGCCGTGGGTCGCCCAGGTGGAGCAGTTAGACGACGCCTACGTCAACGACTTGAGCGGCATTCTCACGCCCGAGCAGCGGACCAACGCGGTCACCATCACCGCAATGGACGAGGCGCAAACGCTGCCACAGCAGAAGTGGCTGCACAAGGTCAACTGGATCGTGACGATACTGACGATCAGCGTCGGCGCTTGCCTGCTGCTCGGGTTTTTCACGCGGCTCGCTTCGTTGGCCGGGGCGCTGTTCCTCCTCGGCGTGATCGCCACGCAGCCACCGTGGGTGGCCGACGCGGCGCCGACGATCATGCAAGGCATCGAGCTGGCCGCGCTGCTGGTGCTGGCCGGCACGAAGGCGGGCCGCTGGCTGGGCCTCGATTATTTCACCTACGCCCTGTTCGGCCGCTTCCGCCGCGCAGAAGTGTAATCATATTGAAAGCATTGTTATTCACCACAGAGGACACGGAGGACACAGAGAGGAAGATGAAAATGCTCAATGCATTTTCTTCTCCGTGCACTCTGTGTCCACTGTGGTGAATTAAGATCGATTAGCGAGTACAGATGATGAATCTTTCTCCCGAAGAAAAGAAAGTCGGCCAAGAGAATTTCAACGAGGCCACCGGCACCACGCGCCGCGATTTCCTCAAGCGCGGTATCGCCGCCACCGTGGTGGCCGGCGGCGCCGGCGCAATGGGCGCGTACTACTTCAAGTATGAAAAACTCGATGAGCCGCTGCGTGTCGGCATCATCGGCACGGGCGATGAGGGCAACGTGCTGATCGGCGCGCTGAACCCCGACTACATCGATGTCGTGGCCATCGCCGACATCCGTCCCTACAGCCTGCACCGCGCGTATTACGGCGACTGGTATTCGCCCGGCGCTCATGCAGCCCGGCCCGGTTTGCTGGCCGTGTACAAGGACAAGTACAACTGGAAGGACCGCGACGAGGCCAAAAAGCACATCACCGAGTACCCCGACGACTACAAAGCCATCCTCGAAGACCCGAACGTCGAGGCCGTGATCATCGCCCTTCCGCTGCACTTGCACCATCAGGCCGCGATCCTGGCGATGCGCGCCGGCAAACACGTGCTGACCGAGAAGCTGATGGGCCACAGCGTCGCCCAGTGCAAGGAGATGGCCCGCGTGGCCGGAATCGAACGCGACCCGAAGGGCAATCCGATCCAGCTCGCCGTCGGCCATCAGCGGCATTACAGCATCCTGTACGCCAACGCGGTCGACCAGATCCGACAGAACCTCATTGGCGACATTCACCACATCCGCGCCCAATGGCACCGGGCCAATCTGCCGGGCAAGGATAGTTGGCAGCCACCGCTGCCCGGCAAAGATGCTCTCACTGGCGAAGATGTTCTCAACAAGGAACTCACCAACTTCAAGAAACAACTGAACGACCCCAAGACCAAACCGACCAAGCCCGATGGGATTCTCGAACTAGAAAGCAAGATCAGACAAAAAGAAGCGCAGATCGCCGACATCACCGACGAGCTGGCCGCCAAATGGGGTTATCAGGCGAAAGAGCTGTCGGGCCTGTTGCCGAAGCCACGCACACGAACGGCCCAGGAAGAATTGATCCGTTGGCGTTTGTGGGAGCGAACCGGTGGCGGCCTGATGGCCGAGCTCGGTAGCCACCAGCTCGACGCGGCCAGTATCTTCATCTCGGCCCAGCATGGCGAAGGCAAGCACGTCCATCCGCTAAACGTCAACGCGGTCGGCGGCCGGCACATCTTCCCTGCCGATCGCGAATGTGAGGACCACGTCTACTGCACGTTCGAGTTCCCCGGCAAGGGCTACTTCAAGGACGAATCCATGACCGAAGTGGCCGACGTCAACAAGAAAATCGTCGTCACGTATTCGTCGATCAACGGCAACGGCTTCGGCGGCTATGGCGAGATGGTTTTCGGCACCAAGGGGACGCTCATCCTGGAGCAGGAGCAGGACGCGATGCTGTTCAAGGGTTCGGACACGGCCACGCGCATCGAAGTGAAACCAGGCCCAGACGGCAAGCCGGCCATGGACACGTACGAAACCGGCGGCGGGGCCGGAATGGCTCTAGCTGCCACGGGCGGGCCGCCCAGCCGCGGTTACCGCGAAGAGATCGAGCACTGGGCCTGGTGCATCAAGAATCCGGCCCCGGATCACAAGCCGCACTGCACGCCGGAGGTCGCGCTGGGCGACGCGGTGATCGCGCTCACCAGCAACCTGGCGATCAAGAAGGGCACGCGGATCGACTTCGACCCGAAGTGGTTCGACCCGAAGGACGACGCCACGCCGGACGGCGAAGTACCGAAGCAAGCGGCTGACGTGGTGGTCTAAGCCACTCACATTGGTGCCCGCTGTGCGACGGCAATCCGAGCCCATCCAGTGTGCTTGGAGTAGGGCGTCTCTAACGCCGATCTTCGTCGCGGAGAACTAGAGCAAATTTCCTTTTTATGTACTGGGTGGCTGGGGCAACGCCCCAGAGATTCTCGGCAACTGGGGCGTTGCCCCAGCCACCCATGAGTACGCAATTTCGAGATTTGCTCTAACGGGACGGGAGTCGTTTTTTCGCTCGCGACCATCTCTCGTGGTTGATTGCGCGGCGCGAACCGCGTCGTCGACATTCCTCTCCGCCACATCGACATGCGGGCCGCCACTCCGCGCC
>JBIOWO010000011.1:0-5121 GCA_044868555.1 Lacipirellulaceae bacterium
CGCGCGGAGCCGGAATCGCGCCACGCCCATCGCCGGGGCTCTGGGCGTGCCACCCCTACTTCGACGTGGTCGGTGGGCCGGCAAGTAGTCTTGCGGCCTGTTCGACGAGGGCTTTGATCGCATCGAATTTGCCGGCGGCCAAGAGGTCGCGCGGCGCGAGCCAGGAGCCGCCGCAAGCTACTACGGTCGGCAGCTTCAAGTAGCGCGGCAACAATTCGGGTGTGATGCCGCCGGTGGGGATGAAGCGCACGTCCGGGTATGGGCCGGCAAACGCTTTGAGCGTGTCGGCCCCGCCCATCTGCTCGGCGGGAAAGAATTTGAGCGTCGTCGCGCCGAGCGACGTGGCCAGCTCGATGTCGGTCGGCGTGGCGATGCCGGGCACCATCGGCACGCCGCGCATCAGCACGTGTTCGACGACTTGCGGATTGGTGCCGGGCGCGACGATGAACTGGGCGCCGGCGTCGATGGCCCGGTCGGCCAGCTCGGTGGATAGAACCGTGCCGGCACCGACCAGGATGTCGCCGCGCTTGGCCAGGGCGCGGATTGCCGCCTCGGCCGCCGCCGTGCGAAACGTGATCTCCGCCACCGGCAGCCCGCCCGACACGAGCGCGTCGGCAAACGCGGCGGCGTGGTCGGCTTTGTCCATGACGACCATGGGGATGAGTTTCAGTTGGGCGATACGGTCCAGCACACTCATCATCACAGCGCTCCACTGCAATCCTTCAGATTAGCCGCCAGCGATTGTTTGCATTATGCCACAAAAGGGTTATGGTATGTAGCGGTCGCGGACATAAATATTGCTTAGCCTCTTGTCATTGCATAGGATAGAATGACATGGACTTTGAGTGGGACGATGCAAAGGCGGCCCGCAATCTGGCCAAGCATGGCGTATCGTTCCACGACGCGGCGACCGTCTTTGGCGACCCATTGTCGAAGACCTACTACGATCCAGACCACTCGGACGATGAGGACCGATACATTACGATTGGCCAATCAAGTAGCGCCCACGTATTGATAGTGTCGCACACGGATCGCGAAGATCGCATCCGAATCATCAGTGCCCGGCGAGCAAATCGAAAAGAGAGGAGGTCGTATGAAGAAGGATGATCAGTCTGCCGACGACGAACTTCGTCCGGAGTATGATTTTTCGGAACTAAAGGGGGGCGTGCGCGGCAAGTATGCCGAGCGTTATCGTGCTGGCACGAATCTCGCGCTCTTAACACCAGAAGTCCGCGCCGCTTTTCCTACGGATGAAGCAGTAAACCAGGCGTTGCGCTCGATGATGCAAAATCAAAGCATCTAGAGTCGTCGCAGCGTCATGCCGCCGTCGATGTGCAGGACATTGCCGGTGCCGTAGGTGATCTCGCCGCGGGCCAGCATGGCCACGGCGCGGCCGACGTCGTCGGGCATTCCCCAGCGGTTCTCCACGAGCAAGCCACTTGCGATCATCCGGTCGTATTTCTCGGCGACCGGGGCGCTCATGTCGGTGCGGATAAGGCCCGGGCGGACTTCATAGACAGGGATGGCGAACTCGGCCAGGCGATGGGCCCACAATTGCGTCGCCATCGCCACGCCCGCCTTGCTGATGCAGTAGTCGCCGCGATTGATCGAGGCCTCGGTCGCGCTGACCGACGAAATGTTGATGACCACGCCGTGGAAGTCGACGTCGGCCTTCCGCTGGTCGATCATCCAGCGGGCGACGAGCTGCGTGAGAAAGTATGGGCCTTTGAGATTGATGCCGATCAGGCGGTCGAAGCTGTCCTCGGTCGCGTCGAGAATATCGGCCCGCACGTTCGGCGCGACTCCGGCGTTGTTCACGAGCACGTCGAGGCGGCCGAAGCGCTGCCGCACGGCGTCGACGATGGCCTCACGGTCCACGGCCTCCGCGACGTTGCCTTGGCAGTAGACCACGTTGGCGCCGCGCTTTTTGAGCGCGTCCAACGCGCCAGTCACGTCGGCCGCCTCGCGGACGCCGTTGATCGCCAGGTCGAAGCCGCTGTCGGCCAGTGCCTCGGCGATGCCCAGCCCAATCCCGCGGCTCCCGCCGGTCACTAATGCCACTCGTTGCGCTTGCTTGGCCACGTAATCTGCATCTCCAATTTACAAACCAAATTTGACCACAAAGGTCACAAGGAACACGAAGCCTGAATTCCGCAACCATCGACTTCGTGTTCTTCGTGATCTTCGTGGTTCTATTCATATTTCAACATGCGGGCCAAAAAACGTGTAATACGGCGCGTTCTCGGCCAGACGTTCGACGTACAGGGCGACTTCGCGGGCGTGGTAGTCGCCCCACATGCTCGACTCGCCGCACGGCACCTTGCGGCCGGGCGGGATGTAGTCCCAGCCGTTGGGCCGATGGTAGACCGAGTGTAGGATCAGTCCCTGGTGCGCGGGCGTCGTGGACAGGTACGGCTCGTCGAGCAGTGTGTTGACGATTGTGAGGCCGGCCTCGACGTAGCGCACGCCCTCCTTGGTTTCGCCCGCCTCGTGTACCAGGTAATTGCCGAGCCGCAACAGCCCTTGGGCGGCGATCGCCGCGGCCGAGCTATCGACCGGCTCGTGGTCGTTGAACGGGTCGGCCGGGCGGTGCGGATAGTCGCCAAGTTTCGCCAGGCCGGGCGCGCCCGTGTCCCAGTAGGGCACGCCATCGGGCGGCGTCTCGCGGATGAAAAAGTCGCACGTCGCCCGGGCGGCGGATAGAAAGCGGCTTTCAATCGCGTCGCGGCCGCCGACCGTTTCGAGCTCATCATCCGTTCGCGTGGCCAGCCATTCGAGCTGCTCGGTGAAACCGAGCATCGCCCAGGCCAGGCCGCGGGTCCACGTGCTGAATGGCGAATAGCCCTGTTGAGTCGACGGGCAGCGGAAGTCGCCGTTGTTGACATTGAACACGCTCTCGTGGGCCGTGCGGCCAGGCACATCGTACGCATCGCGCCCCTCGCCGTACCAGATGTTATAGCGGGCCGTGTTCGTGGCGTGCTCGACCAAGCGCTGCAGCAGGCTGATTCGCTCGTCCCGCTCGCCCATCAGCGCGTGACCCAGTTGATGCGACAGGGCCAGCGCTCGACAGGAGCGAATCGTATCCACAAACAGCGACTGCGGGCCGTTGAAAGAATAGATGTACCCGGTGCCGTCGCTGGTTGAGCTCCAGCGGGCCGCCTGCACAGCGCCGCTGACTTTGAGGGCCAACTCGTAGAAGTGCCGCTGCCACGCGTCCTCGGCGATGCGGCCCTCGTTCATCAACCGCCACAGGTTGCCGTAGGTGCTGACGTTGTTGAAGCCGTGGTCGTGGACGCCGGTGTGCGTGAGGTGCGGGGCCATCACGCCGACCGTTCGCTCGCGGCCCAGCCGCAAGTATCGCTCGTCACCGGTGGCGTCGAAGTGCAACAGGGCCGAGCCGAATTGAAAACCTTGCGTCCACTCGGTCCAACCCTTGGCCGTGTAGCGGCCCTCAACCGTGAACACGGGCGACGCCGAGCCGGACGGACACGTTTCCTCGACCGCTTCAATGCACTCAGCCGAGCGAGCCCAGAAGCGCACCAGCTTGGGCAGCAGATCGGTGGGCGTCAGTTTGCGATCGAGGTGAATCACGAGACTTGGCATCGGCCGCTTGGCCGAGTTTTCATAGGCAACGCTTTTCGAAGCCAGGCCGGCGTGGCCGCCGGCGCTAATGGCAATGCTTATCGCTTAATTCGCGCTGAGCCGCCACCGGCGGTGTGGAGCAGCTCGTCGAGCGTGATCTGGCTGGTGTCGCCGCGGGTGCTCATCAACATCGCGCCGTGGGCGACGCCGAGATTGACGCATTCTTGTGGCGTTTTGCCGGTGAGGAACCCGTAGGTGAAGCCGGAAGCAAAGCCATCGCCGCCGCCGACGCGGTCCTCGATTTCTAGGTTGGGGTAGGACGGGCCATCGTAGAACGTGCCGTCGTTCCACATGATGGCCGACCAGTCGTTCACCAGGGCCGTCTTCACTCCGCGAAGCGTTGTGCCCACGACTTTGATGTTCGGGTAATCCTTCACCACGCGGTTGACCATGGCCTTGAACGCCGTCGTGTCGAGCTGACCCTTCTCGACGTCGACGCCCTCGACCTCATAGCCGAGCACTTTCTGGAAGTCCTCCTCGTTGCCGATGAGGCAGTCGATGTAGGGAACGAGCGGCTTGGTGGTTTCGATGGCCTCCTTGGAGGACCACAACTTGGAGCGGAAGTTGAGATCGTAGCTGACGATCGTGCCGGCCTCGTGGGCTGCTTTCACCGCTTCGGCGACGACTTTACGCGTGCCGTCGGAGAGGGCGGCGAAGATGCCGCCCGTGTGCAGCCAGCGGACGCCTTGCTCGCTGAACAGCTTCTTCCAGTTGACCTCGCCCGGCTTCATGCCGGCAGTGGCCGAGTGGCCGCGGTCGTAGAGCGTGACCGAGGCCCGCTTCGAGTGGCCAACCTCGGTGAAGTTCAGTCCAATGCGATCGACCTTGCCGACGCCGTCGTACTTGCGCGTGACGGCGTGGGAAATATCCATGCCGCCGGCGCGGGCGTGATTGGTGATGATGCGGCCCATCGGCGACGTGTTCAGCCCGCCGACCCAGCCGGTCCGCAGACCGAGCCGCGCGAGCGCATAGGCCACGTTGTACTCGCCGCCGCCGACCCACACTTCGAGCGTGGGGGCGAACTCGATCCTGCCATGCCCCTCCGGCGACAGGCGGATCATGCACTCGCCCAATGCGACCAGGTCGAACTGACACTCGCCCGCCGATTTCACCTTCAAACTCATGCTTGCATTGCTCCGCGTGTGGTTTCGTGGGTCAGGCTTTGGCCTAACGACTCAGGTAGTGTAATCGCCCGCTACTGGTCACTGAAGTGACCAGTCCGAAGGGGCGTCAAGCCGGAAAGCCAGACATCCATTTATACCTGTTTTGCAGACCGTGTTCTACCGGTTCGCAGTCGAGAGCTTGTTGAGCACTTCGCGGACCATGACGGGGTTGTCGGTGATGATCATGTCGGCGCCCCGCCCGGCGATCGCGGCCGCCAGGTCCGGCTCGTTCACGGTCCACACGAAAACAGGCATCGAGCGGCGGTGGGCGAATTGGATCAGCTCGGGCGTCGCATGCTCGTGAATGATGCCGAGG
>JBIOWO010000012.1:0-52154 GCA_044868555.1 Lacipirellulaceae bacterium
CGTGGTCTGGCCGCGACGCAAGCAGGTGCATGTAACCCGATCACCCGGCGTAAACGCCGGGCCGATTACCGCCTCCGGCGGGAACGGCCGTAAACGGCCGTGAATCGCCGGATGCGAACCGCGCGCCACGCCACCTCGACGATCGGCGTTTCTTGGCTAAGATAAAGGTTTCCCGCCTTACCAGCTTTCCTTCGCCGGCCCCCGCGGCGTTCATGGGTTCGCTATGAGAATCGCAGTTATCGGCACCGGCTACGTCGGCCTGGTGACCGGAACTTGTTTCGCCGATAGCGGCAACGACGTCGTCTGTGTCGACATCGACCACGACAAGATCGGCCGCCTTAATCGCGGCGAGATCCCGATCTACGAGCCGGGCCTCGAGGAAATGGTCCGCGAGAACCAGGGTGCTGAGCGGCTCGCGTTCACGACCGATCTGGTGGGGGCCGTCTCGGCGGCCCAGATCGTGTTCCTCGCGGTCGGCACGCCGCAGAGCGACAACGGCGCGGCCGATTTGAAGTACCTCTGGGACGCCGTCGATGGGATGGCGCCCCACCTGCAGCCGGACGCCATCGTCGTCACCAAAAGCACCGTGCCGGTCGGCACCAGCGCCAAACTCTTCGCCCGCCTCAAGGAACTGACCGGCCGCGAGTGCGACGTGGCCAGCAATCCGGAGTTCCTCAAGGAAGGCTCCGCGATCGAGGACTTCACGAAGCCCGACCGCGTGGTCGTCGGCGTGCGCCGCTCCGATGTGGGCGATGTGCTGCACCAACTTTACAAGCCGTTCCTGCGCACCGAAAAGCCGTTCCTCACGATGTCGCTGGAAAGCGCGGAAATGACCAAGTACGTCGCCAACGCCCTGCTCTCGACCAAGATCAGCTTCATCAATGAAATGGCGAACCTGTGCGAGCGGATGGGGGGCGACATCAACGACGTCCGCCGCGGCATCGGCCACGACAGCCGGATCGGCTTCGCGTTCCTGTTTCCCGGCGTCGGCTACGGCGGCAGTTGCTTTCCGAAGGACGTGCGGGCGCTGGTGCGGATGGCCGAGGAGCACGGAGTCGAGCCGCGAATGCTGCGGGCGGTGGACACGGTGAACGACGGTCAGAAGCAAGTGGTCATCGAAAAGATGAAGGCACACTTTGGCGGCAAGTTGCGCGGGAAAACAATTGCCGTGTGGGGCCTGGCCTTCAAGCCGCGGACCGACGACATCCGCGAGGCGCCGGCATTGGCGCTAATTGACTGGCTGCTGAGCGAAGGGACCTCGGTGCAGGTACACGACCCGGAAGCGATGGAGAACGTCCGCCAGCAGTATCGCGAACATCCGCAGCGCGACAAGCTGACCTACGCCGCCAAGCCGATGAAAGCGATCGACGGCGCCGACGCGCTGGCCATCATGACCGAATGGGGCGACTATCAGCGGCCCGAATTCGCCGAAATGAAGAAGCGGATGCGCGCCCCCGTGGTGTTCGACGGCCGAAACCTGTACGAGCCGGAGCACATGGAGTCGCTGGGTTTCGTCTACCACAGCATCGGCCGGCCAGCGGTGGGTTAGGAGAAGGGGAGACAAGGAAACGCCACGGCGAACTCGCCCGACAGGTCTCATTCTTCCCTCTCCTTGTCTCCCCCTCTCCCTGTCTCCCCCTCTGTTTTCTTGACCGCCTCCGATGCTTCGCCTACCCTGAGATGGATAGGGAGAGGCTATGGTCAAGCGGCGCGGGACATGCGTATTTGTCGTAGCGGGAGCGGTGTGCGCACTGCTCTTGCCCCATCGCGCTCCGGCCGCTGGTGTTCCGCTGGGCGGATTTATTCCATTTGTCGGCATCGGGCTCACACGCCAATTTGAAACGTTCGACTCCGATCCCGACGGCACGTTCTTTCTCGCCGATCCGGAGTTCACCTGGAGCGGCACGCCCATGGGGCCCGGCGGCACGCCGTTTTTCGACCTCGCGATTGTCGACACCGGCGCGGCCACGCACATCCTGACCCACGCCGCCGCCAGCAACACCGGTTTCGGCATCCACACGTCGTTTTCCGGCGAACCGGACGGATTCGGCGGCACCAATAGTCAAACCCTCTTTGGCGCCAGCGGATCGATCGAACTACTCATCAACGACCCGTTGGGCGTATACGCGGGCGGACTGGCGCATGGCAGCAGCAACGGATCCACACTCACGATGACAACCAGCTTCCTGCGCGGCCAAAGCAGTTTTGCGACGCTCGAAGCGCCGGAGCAGGGCTGGGGCTTACCGAACATCCTGGGCCTGCCGATCGCCGCGCAACATGCGATCATGATCCGCAACGATCAGCCGCAGGTCTTTCAGCACCAGGGACGCACGGTGCGGTCGCCGAACGTCGAGCTGATCGACCTGGGATCGGGCGGCGATCAACAAATCCTGCGGCGTACCGACTTGCGGCTGCGGCCGTCGGCCGGCTTTCTCCAGGGTCCCTTCTACGTGCAGGGCGGCGACATCTTTAATCTCGAATTTCATGAAGACCCGCTGTCGCCGTCGGTGATCGAGAATGGCGGGTTGTTCGTCGAGACCGACCTGGCACACGGCACGCGATCGATCCAGGACAAGGAGCTGTTGTTCGACACAGGCGCCGATCTCACGGTCCTGTCGCAAATGACGGCCTCGCGACTCGGGTTCGACGTCCTCACCGATCAGCCCGATTTCTTTTTGGAAGTCGAGGGCGCGGGCGGCGTCTCGGGCGGCGTGCCGGGATTTTATCTCGACGAGCTGAATATCGACACGATCGGCGGTTCGTTCACGCTCCAGAACGTGCCGGTTGCCGTGCTCGATTTGCCCAACCCGAATGATCCGGCGAACGTGGTCGACGGTATCTTGGGAATGCACCTGTTCACGGGTCGCAATCTGGTGATCGACGCCAATCCGGCTGCCAGCCCCAACGGCAAGCCGCCCCGCTTGTACATCGGCGATCCCGTAACGCAGACGCACAATTGGAGCAGCCCCGCGGCCAGCGAAACCTGGGCCACCGGCGCCAACTGGAGCGCCGCCGGCACGCCCGACACGCTTTGGGTCGCCAATGTGGCCAATGTGTCCGGCAGCAATCAAACTGCGGTCGTCGCCGCCAACTCACAAGTCTTTCAAATGGCCGTCGCCGGCACGCCAACCGCCAGCATGACCGTCCATATCAATAGCGGTGCCACGCTCACAACGTTTGGCGAGACGCGGATCGATGTGGGCGGACGGATCGAATTGGCCGCCGGAGGTAAACTGGATACGCAGTTCGTCAATATCGACGGCGGCACGCTGGCCGGCAACGGCACTGTCTTCGCCGGCACCGGACCGATTCGCAGCCCAGTTCGCAATCTGACCGGCCGGATCGAGCCGGGCGCCCCGGTCGGAACGCTCACCATCGACGGCGATCTGTCGCATCAAGTGGGCGGCACGCTGGCGATCGATCTGGGCGGCACCTTGGCGGCACAATACGATCTGCTCGCCGTCGGACGACTTGCTTTTCTCGACGGCACGCTGGAGGTCTCGCTGGTCGACCTGGGTGGCGGCCTGTTCTCGCCCGCCGTCGGCAACTCGTTCACCATTCTTACCGCAACCAGCGGCGTCAACGGCACGTTCGACCACCTGGAACTGCCCGACGGTTTCCAGTGGAACGTAGCCTACAACGCCAACAGTGTCGTGCTGAGCGTAACCGCCATCGGCCTGGGCGGCGATTTCAACATGGACGGCAAGGTCGACCTGGCCGACTATGTCGTGTGGCGCAATGGAACGGCGCTGCAAACAGACTACAGCCTCTGGAAGTCGAACTTCGGCAAGACCTTGCCAGGCGCCGGTGCCGCACTTGGCGCGCCCGGCAGCGCGGCGCCGGAACCAGCAGGCGGCACGCTGCTGCTGATCGGCGCCGTCATGCTTTGTCGGGCTGCGCGAAACCGCTAGTGGTCTGTCGAAGCTGATTTGAGGGTAGCTGGACTCGCAAGAGTTCAGTCAAGTGATGTAGCTGAATTCGCAAGAATTCAGTCCTCATGCAAGAATCTGAAGTCTTGCGACATCAGCTACGCATCAAATCAGGCCTGACAGTCCACTAGGCTTTGTCTCAAAAGCTGTAGCGGAACTCGCAAGAGTTCCGAAATCATCGGAAGTTTTGCAACTTCCGCTACGCGAAATCGGCGTTTTGAGACAAAGCCTAGGCACTTTTCTCCTCTTGATCCAGAGATGGATAGGTGGCAGGAATCCTCGACGCCGATTTCCCAACACATCCCAAATCCACCTGGACAATGGGCCATCATCGAGGTCGGAGACCCTTTCCATGTTGAAGGTCAAGTGGCCAAAAATAGTTGCTGAAATCGGGTCCGCGATTCGCTATCCTGACCCTTCGCAACAATTCACATCCGGTTAGTCGCTCTGGCCGCTTCCGTCCGTAGCGTGCCCGGGTACGGTGTGCGCGCAAGCGACAACCACAATACGCCCGAATCGCAACCATTACCGCGCTTATGCTGTTTACCCAATTGCCAAGGGCGACCCCCACGTGTCCTGTGACCCCTTCGAAACTTTAACGACTTACGTCAACGCCTCGTGACCCCTTCGAAAAAACAAGGCACTTTTGACACAAATCGCGTGACCCCTTCGGAAATTCCCGACGTTTTGTGAAACTTTGCCGACCGATTGGAATCGCTCGCGACGAACGACGCGTCGACTTGTTCTTTGACAATTCACTGCCTTCGAAAACTAGCTGGACGCCGCGCTTCGCAGCGGCATATCGGCCCCGCTCGAAGTGTGCGCACGCCTGCCGTCAGCGAGTTCCTGGAACAAGATCGACGCCGTAGCTGAAGTTGCAAAACTTCAGATGCTCGGCTGAAGTCGTACGAATCCACTTACGAATGCGCAGATAGGTTCGCAGCCGCGAGCCGTTTATTCCGCCCGTTCGGTACGGAGCGTCGACGCAGCGCGAATCGTTTTGGCAGATGTGAATCGCGGCAGGATCAGACCGTTGCGATTCATCGGAATGCGAATGTCGACCGTCACCTGATCGGTTTCGGGCGCCAGGACGGCCGGCGTGATGCTCACGACCGCTCCCCGCGCGCCGATAGTATTGAGCAAGTTGGTGGCCTTGGTCGTGGCCTCGGCGGCCGTGGCGCCGGGAACCATCACGGTGCGGGCCGCTTCGTAGGCGGCGTTATCGGCCGTGTGGCGGATCACGTTCATCCAGCCAAACTCGAACGCCGCCAGCAGGAACAGGAAAAACACCGGCGCGGTGATGGCAAACTCCACCGCCGTAGCCCCGCGGCGGTGTGGACGACGGACGATTCGTGATGTGTTACTAAGTGTCACTATTTGGCGCCCTATTCAGTCGTTAGCACAGGCAGCGTCGAGGCGATCTCCTTGAAGATCTTCACCAGCGCGGCCGCGTCGGGAGCATGGAAGTGCTTGCCGCCGGTCGCCGCCGCCACGTCCTGCATCCGCTTGATGTCGGCATCGTCGCTGAACGTGATCGTGTGGATGACGATGTCTTTCTTGGCCGCATCTTTGGCAGAGAGAATTGGCTCCTTGCCCAGGTTGTGAATGCCATCCGTCATCAAGATGATGGTCTTCACGGCAAACGGCCGCGTGCTCTTGCCGGTCAGCACCTTGATGCCCTCATCCAGCCCGGCCGAGATCGCCGTGCGGCCTTTGACCGGCTTACTGCTAATCCTGGTTATTTCGCCGCGGACTTGGGAATAGTCGCTCACCAGGTCCGAATCGATGGTGGAAATCTTGTAAGTATTGCCGCAATCCTTCTCGTTGCTGGAGTAACTGGCCATGCCGACGCGCTCGTCCTGTTGCGTCTTGGCCAGCTCGTCCAGAAACGCGTTCACGGCAATCGACAGCGCGCCCCAACGGCTCTTGGTCGGATGCGGCGGGTCGCAATTCCCCTGCGGATTCTTGCCGCCGTTAAGGCTCTCCATCATCGAGCCCGAGCGATCGAGCACCAGGCAGATGTCGCGGTCCAACTGGGTCGACGTGGCCGACTCCTGCGGTTTGAACTGATCGACGCCCAGCACGCCCGCAAACATCAGGTTGACCGGGCCGGACAGCGAGCCGTCGGTCCGCCGGCCCGTGACGCGGACGGCGTTTGGCTTGGCGCCGCCCGGCGTGAACGTGAAGCGTGACGTCGGTGTCGCCTGCTTGCCGCGGCCGATCTGGATGTCGCCGTCGGCCAGCAACAGCGGGTCGCCGGCCACTTTGTTGCGCAAGGCCGCTTCCTTGGCGCGCTGCCGGGCCGTGGCTTCATTCTGCGACAGGCTCAGCTCCTTGGCCGCGGCGCGGGCGGCCGAGTCGGTCGCCGTCCGCAACTCGGTGCGCGTCAGTTGCATCCAGGCTACGTCCACGGCAAACGCCGCCATGATAATGCACAGCGGCAAGCAAATGGCGATCAGCACCAGCATGGCAGCCCGGCGAGATGCTTTACGTGTTCGGCGACGATTCATGGATGAGAGTCTCGGGGTGAGTAGGTGAATAGGTGAGTAGGTGAGTGGGTGAGTAGGTGAGTAGGTGACTAGGTGACTAGGTGAGTAGGTGAGTAGGTCTACGTCGGTTACTTACTCACTTACTCACCTACTCACTTACTCACTCAGAACTCGATCATCATCGATGCTTTGGCCGTCATGTTGCGGCCGCGGTAAAAGTTGAGCGGGACGACCGAGTTCGACGCGCAAGGCGCCGTGATCGTGACGTCCACGTAATCGCCCGGATTCAGCGACGCGATGTTCGAGGGGCTGACGGTTACCGTCGCGCCTTTCACGCGGCGATCGGTCAGGATTTGATTACACGTTGCTTCGACTGAAGTCGATGTGGCGCCCGGCACGATCGCCGTTCGCACACCCTCGTAGGCCGCCACCGTGAGCGACTGCTTCAGGAACACGGCCGAACAGGCCTCGACCGTCGCAATCACCAGCAGCACGACGACCGGCAGGCAAACAGCCAGCTCCGCGGCCGCGACGCCGCGCCCAGCCCGTCGCCGTGAGAACGGCCGGAAGCGAAACGGTCGATCTGTCTTGGGAGTAGTGGTCATAATGGCCTGATCGAGTTGCCGCGCTGCCATTGCCTATTTCTTCGCCGACCCGACGGGCTGCTTCTCCTGGCGGTCTTCGGCCTCGGTGTCCGACGGCACTTCGTCGTCCAAGAGACCCAGGTGAACCAGCATGGCGTTGAAGTCTTCGGACAGGTCGTGCCAGAAGTCGTTCGTGCGGAATTTCAATTTCCGCACCGGCTTGCCCTGCGTGATTTCGCGCATCGTGCGCCGCAAGCTGAAGATCGGCCCGGCGAAGCGATGGCTAATCTTGACCGTGTCCACGACGAACACCGGCAGCAGGAACAGCATCACCACGAAGAACGGCCCCTGGTTCCACCACATGTCGCGCACGTGGTCGGCCAGCGGTCGAAACGGATTCGATAACACCTGCATGACGAACGCGACGAGCGACGCCGCGCCCAGGAACACGACCCAGTGCAGGATGATCCGCCGGGCGAGCGCTCCCTGAACGCCGGCATCGATATACACTTTGCGACGCTGTGGACGGGACATGCTTCTTCCCTCATCTACGGTCCGCGCGAGTAGAAGTTGTTTTACAAGTCTAGTTCACGCGCGAGACGGCCGAGCCGAATCGACCGATCGTGAGGGCCCACACGCAGAGGCCGCATAATCGGTACAGATGAACTCAGCTTTGGTTAGCCACGAAGGCACAAAGGACACGAAGAAAAAAGAGAATTAGACAGGATTAACAGGATTTGAATTCAGTTTATTTATCCTGTTGATCCTGTGAATCATGTCAAAAGTCTTCTTCGTGTTCTTTGTGCCTTAGTGGTTCCAATTGATTACCGCTGCCGGATCTTTACGCCATCGTCCACACGGTCGCTGGGATGCAAAACAACCAGGTCGCCTTCCTTCAGACCTTCGAGTATCTCCGCCTCCAGGCCGTTCTGCCGGCCGACTTTCACTTTCTGCTGATGGACGACGTTATCGATGATCTTGAAGATCGCCGACTCGTTCCCCACGCGGAACAACGCGCTGGTCGGCACCTTGAGCACGTTTTCGGCTTCGTCGATCACGATTCGCGCCTCGACGCGAAAGCCGTCGCCGAGCGTCGTTCGCTTCTCGGGCGGATCGACCAGGTCGACGATCACGTACACCCGCTGCTCCTCGACGCCGAGTGTCGAAATCTTGGTGAAGGCCGACGGCTCGACGGTGCGGACGCGCCCTTCCAGCGGCCGGTCGCCGCCCCAGTGCTCCAACAGCACCAGGTCGCCCGCGTGAATCTTCACCGCGTCGCGCGAGAGCACGTCGATTTCGACTTCCAAATCGGCCGGGTCGCCAAGCTCCACCAGCGACGTGCCGGGCATCACCACGGCCGAGCTTTCCTGGAACACGCGCAGCACGCGGCCGTCGATCGGCGAATAGATCGGGAAGTTCCACCCGCCGTTGCCGCCCGGCGAACCATCGCCGCTCGATTTGCTTGCCGCGGCCTGGTCGGACTGCGGCCGCGAGCGCACGAGCGCCGCCTCGGCCTGCTGGAGCTCGAAGCGGGCGATCTCTTCGGCGATCTTGGCCGAACGCAGCTCCTCGCTCTTTTGGCGGTAGGCATATTCGTTGCTTTCCACCTCCGACTTCGTGGCCGCGTTGCTGCGGGCGGCCTGGCGGGCTCGCGTCATCTCCGCCTCGGCAAAGGCCTGCGCATTGCGGGCGTCTTCCAGTTTCGGCTCGACTTGCCGCAGCGAGGCCTCGGCCGCCTTCACGCGGGCCTCGGCTTGGGCCACGCTGCGGGCGTCCAAGAGCTCTGGATCGCGCGGCTCGATCATCGTCAGCAGCGTTTTGCCGGAGTCCACTTCGTCGCCAGGGTCCATGCTGATCCGCAGGATGCGGCCGTTGAGCGGCGCCGAGACGACATACTTCTCACGAATCCGCGTCTTGCCGTCCTCGTCGACGGTCACCCGCACCGTCCCGCGCTCGACCTTGGCCAGATCGACATCCACCGGCTGCGGCACAAACGCATACCCCAACGCGACGACAATCGCCGCGACCAAAAGCAAAACAAACAACTTGCTGCCGATGTTACGCATACTTCAATTCAATTTAGGATTCATTCGCGTGATTTCAGCACGGCAATGAGATCCAATTCGTCCAGCTTGCGGCGCACGAACAGGGCCGAGCCAATCGATGCGGCCAGCACCGTGCCTGCCGCAAGACCGTATGTCCAGTTGGCCACCACGAACGGAAACCGAAACACCTCCTGGTCCAGGAACAACGTCAACAGCCAGGCAAACCAATAGCCCATCACCAGGCCGAATGGAATGCCCAGCAGCGTGATCGTGCCGATTTCCCCCAACAGGATGGCGGAGATTTCGCCGCGGGTAAAGCCGATCACGCGCAGCGTGGCCAACTCGCGGCTCCGCTCTGAAAGGGAAATTCTCGCTCCATTGTAAACCACCCCCAGCGCAATGATGATGGAAAACGTTAGGTTGATGGCCCGCATGTGCATCATGTTCTTGGCCACGGTGTTTTTGAAGCTGTCGACCGAGGCCTGCCGGATGGTGACGCTGGCCACCTGCGGTGTTTGCTTGAGCTCGCGGTAAATGGACGGCAAGTAGGTCGCGTCGGTGGTGAGCATCGCACCGCTCACTCGCGGGCCTTCGCGCATCATGCGATTCAGCGCGTCGAGGCTCATGTAAGCGTTCAGCCCGGTGATGTCGTCCAATAACGCAACGATCGGCACATCGACCACCGGCCGCTTGTCCTGCAGCACCTCGACGCGCACCGTTTCACCAGCACGCAAATCGAGCACGTCGGCCAGCTTCTTGGAGATCACCAATCCCTCGGGCGGGAGCGCCACGGTCTCGCCCGTGCGGCTCTTGAGCCGCATCAGATCGGAATCGGGCCGGATGCCGACCAATCCCAGGCGCCGCGCGCGGTTCCGCGCCCGCAGTCGCACCGGCACCCACCGCCGCGGCTCTGCATTGTAGACGCCCGGCAGATTGGCCAGCTCGTTGATGGCGTCGATCGACAGCGGCTCGACCGTGGCCAGCGACAGGTCGTAGCGCTGCACGTCGTAGAACTGCGTCTTGATCACCTGGTCGACCGAATTGGCCATGAAATTGCCCACCACGACGATCGCCACCGACGTGGTGATGGCCAAGACCGAAAACGACGTCTTGATCGGATGCCGCTCCAACTGCCGCAGCACCATGCGGGCCGCGTTGGGAACCAGCGCGCCGAGGCCGATCCGCTCCAGAATCGTGGGCCGATAGCGGGCCGGCGGCTCCGGCCGCATGGCCTCGGCCGGCGGCAACCGCACGGCCAGCGCGATCGCGCCGAACGCGCCGGCAATCGCCGCCCCGCCGGCCACCAGCACCGCGTTGGCCACCACATTCGGCCGCACCTGGAACACCAGCTCCGGATACTGATAGACGCGCAGGAACAGCTTGGTAAAGTCGTGCGCGAGCCACATCCCGCCCAGCGTGCCGATCGTCCCGCCGGCCATAGTGATCACGAGCACAAACTTCAGATAGTGCCAGCCGATTTGCAGATTCGTGTACCCAAACGCCTTCAGCGCGGCGATCTGCTCGCGTTGCAGGCTGGTGAGCCGCGTCAGCACCACATTGAGCAGAAACGCTGCGACGCACAGGAAAATGGTCGGCGCGATAAGTCCCGCACTGCGCAGGCCCTGGATGTCGCTTTCCAGCAACATGTTCGATAACTGATCCTTGCGGCCGAACGCGCCGAGCCCGCCGTACGGCTCCAACAGCAGGTCCACCCGCTCGATCACTTCGGCCTCCGAAGCGCCGCGGCCCAGCTTGATCGCCAAGTCGTTGAACGCGCCTTCCATGTCGTAGGCCATCGACAGGGCTTCGTGGTCCATCCACAAGATGGCGAAATGCTCGGGGTCGGGCAGCATGTCGCCGGCCTTGATCTGAAACACGTATTCGGGCGAAAACGCCACGCCGACGATGTACAATTCCTTCCGTCGGCCGTTGATGATGGCCACGATCGAGTCGCCGAGGTCCAACTCGTTGGCCTTCATGAAGGCTTCGCTGGCCAGCACCTCGTCGTCGTGACCCAGCTCCAGTTGCCGGCCGCGACGGAGATAGACCTGGTTCAACAGCGGCGATCGCACGACCGGCAGCGAGATGAGCTGCCCGACCGCCGGCTCGTCCAACCCAGGCACATCCAGCGTGACGGCTTCGACGATCCGCGTTTCAACTTGCGCGACGCCCGGGATTTCCGCCAATCGGTCGATCAGCACGTCGGGCGCCCGCTTCACTCGAGCGAACACGTCGGCGAAGCGATATCGCTCGTAGAACGTGGCCCGCGTCAGCTCGAGCGAGTGCAGGATGGTCCGCGAGTTGACAAACGTCGCCACGCCGGCCGCGATCACGATCGCAATCGCGATCGACTGGCCTTTCATCTGCGACAAGTCGCGGAGCAGCTTACGGTCGAGGGAACTGATCATGCGGACAGAGGTCGGAGGTCGGAGGTCAGTGGTCGGAGGTCAGTGGTCGGAGGTCAGTGATCCTCACCACGTAAGCTCATTCGCCGCGCGCTTGGTCTTATTGCGTGTTACGTGTACGATCTTGCCGTCGGAAATCGAGATCACGCGGTCGGCCATGTCGGCGATCACGGCGTTGTGCGTGATCACGGCCGTGGTGGTGCCCAGCTCGCGATTGATTCGCGAGATCGCCTCCAGCACGAGGATGCCGGTGTGCACGTCCAGGGCTCCGGTCGGCTCATCGCACAAGAGCACGGCCGGGTTCTTGGCCACGGCCCGCGCGATCGCCACCCGCTGCTGTTCGCCGCCGGAAAGCTGCGACGGAAAGTGATCCTTCCGCTCGACCAGATTCACCAGCGCGAGTGCGTCGGTCGGGTTCATCGGATGCGAGGCAATGTCGGTCACCAGCGCGACGTTCTCGCGGGCCGTCAGGCTGGGAATCAGATTGTAAAACTGAAACACGAAGCCGACGTTTTCGCGGCGGTAGCGCGTGAGCGCGAGGTCGTCGAATTCGGTCAACTCGCGGCCCCGATAGAACACCGTACCGGCGGTGGGCACGTCGAGCCCGCCCAGGATATTCAGGAGCGTGCTCTTGCCGCTGCCCGAAGGTCCCAACAGCACGACGAACTCTCCCGCGTACAATTCAAGCTCGATGCCGCGGAGGGCCTGCACGTCCACCTCGCCCATGTGGTAGACCTTCGTCAGTCCGCGGACGGCGAAGACCGGCTCCGCATCGCCGGCGAACAAATGTGTGGCTCCGGCGGTATCGAACGACAAGGATCCCATAAAGCGGCCGGGTGATTTCTGTGTCGCAAAGTGTGCCGATTCCGGAAGCACGCCGGCTTCCACAAACATTATCGCCCAGCTCGATTGCACCGGATAGTGGTGCCGTGGAAGCATGTACTTCGGACTCGGCAATACGCGTTTCCCCTCGTCGAGCGAGGCGACTACACTTAAATGAACTGCGAAGGCACCGAGGACACCAAGAAGAGTTGTGACAGGATGCACAGGATCAACAGGACTAACAAAGTACATCCAAATCCTGTTCATCCCGTCGATCCTGTCGAACTACGATTTCTCCTTCGTGTCCTTTGTGCCTTCGGGGTTCATTCCATCATTTCGGCGCTGAAACTGATGACGCGATCTTGCCACTCACAAGCCGACGGCGATGTCAGGGGCTGTCGCCGCTTTGTTGGCGCCATGATCCTGGCATGCATGTCGATTGCAACCGCCGCACCGACGGCCAGCGCGGGCGGCGGGCCGGAAAACGTCTTCCTGCTCGTCAACGCCAACAGCGACAGCTCCAAAACCATCGCCAACCACTACGTTGCCCTGCGCAAGATACCGGCCACAAACGTCATGTACGTGGACTGGAAGGGAAGCGTTGAATTCGGAACCGGAACCATCTTCCGCGACAAAATCCTGAAGCCGGCCATCGACGAGATCGCGACCCGCGGCGTCGGATCGCAAATCGACTACCTGGTCTATTCGAGCGACTTTCCCTGGCGGATCGAATTGAGCGATTTGTTTGCCGAAGCCAAATTCGCAGAGCCGTTCCTGCCGATCGCCTCGCTGACCGGATCGACGTACTACGGAGCGCTGCTGGCCGCCACGCCGCCGATCCCCGTACTCGTTTTCCCAAACATGAATTGGTACGTCCCCCAAATCGAGGAAAAGAACCTGGGGAAATGCCGGGCGCTGGGCGACGTGCCGTCGCGCGGATTTCGCTTCCGATATTTTTGGACCAGCAAGGGAGAGCGCACGCAGGATCGGCAGCAAGGGCAGCGCTATTTTCTATCGACGATGCTCGGGGTCACGTCCGGCCGCGGCAATACGGTCGACGAGGTGATCTCGTATTTACAGCGGGCCGCCGCCGCGGACGGCAGTCGGCCACGCGGCACAATCTACTTCATGCGAAACGGCGACCCGCGCAGCGCGGCGCGACACGCCTGTTTCGACGGCGTCGCCGCGCAGATCAACCAACTCGGCATCCAGGCTCGCGTCCTGGACGGAACTATCCCCAACGGCGCGCCGGACATCATGGGTCTGATGACCGGCGTCTCGACCTTCGACTTCGCCGCCACCCGCAGCACTATTCTGCCCGGCGCGATCTGCGAGCATCTCACCAGCGCAGGCGGCATGATGGCCAGCAATGGTTCGCAAACGCCGCTGACACAGTTTCTGAAATTCGGCGCCGCCGGCGCCAGCGGCACCGTGATCGAGCCGCACGCCATCCAAGCCAAGTTTCCCCTGCCGACGTTGCAACTGCACTACGCGCGTGGCTGCTCGCTGGCCGAAGCGTTTTTCCAATCGATCAGCGGCCCGTATCAAATCTTGATCGTCGGCGATCCGTTGTGTCAGCCGTGGGCCGTGGCGCCGCAGATCAAGGTCGGCGGGATCACGTCCGGCGAGGAAGTGAAGGGCACCCTGACGCTCACTCCGCTGGCGAATGCCGGAGCGGGAACACGCGTCGGCAACTTTGAGCTCTACGTCGACGGCCGACTGGTCGCGCGGTCTCTGCCGGCCACGGCCCTGTCGCTCGACACTACCAAGTTGGCCGACGGCTACCACGAGCTGCGGATCGTCGGCGTGCGGGAAGACGCTATCGAGACCCAGGGGCGGCTCATTGTGCCGATCGGCGTGAACAATCACGACGCCCAGCTCGATTTCATCATCGCACCCCCGGACAAAGTGGCGGCCACTGGAAAAATACGGGTTTCCGTGCGGCAGCCGGGAGCGACTGCCATCGCTATCCGGCAGAACAGCCGGGAGCTAGCCCGCGTACAGGGGGAGGCGGGCGACGTGGAAATCGAGGCCGCCAGTCTCGGCCGCGGTCCCACGACGCTGCAAGCCCTCAGCGAGGGGAGCACACCGGCCGCATCCCGGCCCTTGCCGATCCGAATCGAGTGAGCCGACCCAGGCGACTTGCTGACTTTCAGCGGGTCGCGTGGCGGCCCGTTTTGCGTTAAGATCGGCAGGACACAAACGATTGTATCGGTTGGCCTGGATGTAAAGCTGGGGGCTCCCGCTCGTTCGTTGACAGCGAGGGCCGCCAGGATACGATGAAGCAAGGCCCACGACGGATATCGTCGATCGACGCGTGGGAAACAAGGTTCGACGGGCCTTTCGCGGCTCCGTTTCTGCCTTGTCGGATCGACGAGTAGTTCGGCAGCCGGCCAGATTGCGATGCCGTGAATCGGCTGTCGAAAACCGGTGACGAAGGCATCGTCACCATCTCGTCCGGTGATAGCACAGGATGTCGGGGCATCCTGACGCGGGTCGGCGCTACGTCGAGATCCAATTGAGCGAGCCCGCACCCAAGACCAGCATCGCCCCGGCGACAACTCATTGATCCATTCATTGATCCACTGGCCATCGGCGGAAACGGCTCTTCACCGACTTCACTTGACCCAAGCGAGATCTTTTCGTGGCGTGCGGCCTGAGACATGCTGTCGGCGGATTGTGCCCGCTCGGCCGTGGCGATCGCCGCCTGGCACCATGTAAGTAAGCGCAGGAATCGAACATGCAACAGTATCGTCTGAATTATCCGCTGTTGATCGGCTTGGCGGTTGGCGGCGTGTTGGCGTCGGGCGCCGTTTACGGGCTGTGGAAGTTTCAGATCGAGCGGAAGAGCGGCGTGTTGCTGGGCGAGGCCGAGAAGGCCCGGGCCGCGGGCAACTACCGCGACGCGGCACATTACTATTCGCACTACCTCTCCATTCACGGCGGCGACGATGAAACACGCGTCAAGCTCGCCGAAGCGTATGCCGACCGCTTGGAACAGGACGACGTTCAGCCGGAAGAAGTCGGCATCGCCATTCGCGTGCTGGAATCCACGGTCCGCGAAATGCCCGACGCGATGGGCGTGCAGCGCCGGCTGGCCGAGCTGTACGGTCAGTTGCGGCGCTATCAGGACGCGCTCGACCACCTCAATTACTTGCTGGAAAAAAATCCCGACGACGCCGAGTTGCAGTCGCTGCGGGCGCAGTACCTGGTCCGCTCTGGAAACTTGAATGATGCGGAAACCTATTCCTACAAACTGGTCGGCTACGATTCCAAGACCGACACATTCGACGACAAAAAGGCCACCACGCCGCACGATATTCCCGTGTACAACAACCTGGCCCGCATCTTGCGCACGAACCAGGACAAGCCCGACCTGGCGGACCGCGTCATGGAGCAAATGATCAAGCTGAACTCGGAATCGGCACAGGCGTATTTGGTGCGCGGCAGCTACTGGATCACCGCCGACGAAAAGGAGCGCGGCCAGGAGGACATTGAAAAGGCCTATCAATTGGACCCAAAGAACGTCGATGTTCTCCTGGTGTTGGCCGATCAGGCCGCCAAAGATGATCAGACCGACAAGGCCCGCGAGTACCTCGCCACTGGCAAAAAGCTGCATCCCGACGAACCGAGCTTTTACAAAGCGTCGGCCGATTTGGATTCGAAGCAAGGAAAGTACAAGGAAGCGCTCGCCGAAATCGAAGCCGGGATCAAGGCCGTAGGCGCCCAGAAGGGCCGGGGCCTATTGTTCGACAGGGCGGATCTGCAACTGGCCAGCAAGGACTTTGATGGCGTTCATGACACGATCCGGCAAATGAAGGACGCCGGCTACCTCCCCGAAATCATCGAATGGCAAGAGGCGCGGATTCTGCTCACCCAGGACAGATTTCACGAGGCCACGGCAGCGCTCAATCGGCTGAAACCGCGAATGGCCAATTTCGGTGAAATGTCGACGCAGATTGATTACTTTCTTGGCTTGAGCTACGAGCGTTTGGGAAGTCTCGATCAGGCCCTCGATGCCTACGAGTTGGTCCTCCAGGCGAATCCCGAGCACGAACCGGCGAAACTCGGCCGGCAACGCGTAATGACCATGCTGGCGCCGGAAAAGATGGCCAGCGAGTCGGATCCAGTGCCCAAGGAGTTGAGCGACGAGCTGTTGAAGCCCAAGGACAAGCAGGACGCGGCCAAGATCAATCAGTTGGTCGAGAAGCTCGTCACTCAGCGGAAGTTGAATGAGTTCGACGCGATCATTTTCAAGGTCCAGATTGCGCTCACTCGCCAGGACTATGCGGGCGCGCGCAATTTGCTCCGCGAGGCTGACAAGAACAAGCCCAAGAACCAGCAGGTTTATTTGGCATTGGTATCGGTCGCGCGGCTCGATCCGAAGGTGGGTCCCGCCAAGGCCATGGAGATGTGGCAACGCGTCGCCAAGGATTTCGGCGACTCGGCCGAGATGCGACTCAACAAGGCGGACATCTTGATCGCCCTGGGCGGCGACCAGCTAAAGCCCGAATTGGCCAGCTTGCTGGCCGGCATCAACGATTGGAAGCCGGAACAAAAGGTCATGGTGTGGGGCGGCATGGCGCAGCGCTACCTGAACCTGGGGATGATGGAGGAGGCCCAGCAGTACCTTTCGATGGTGGCCGACGAGCGGCCCAACGAGCTGCCGACGCGCGTGACGTTGTTCACGCTGGCGCTGGAAACCGGCAACGACGACGGAATGAAGGAAGCTCAGAAGAAGATTCTGCAAATCGTCAAGGACACCAACGACAGCACGTATCTGTACACAGAGGCCCGCCGTCAGTTGTCGCTCGTCCGCCGCGGCATGCTGGGCCCGGAAGCCCTCCCAGGCATTCGCGAGCTCGTTAACAAGGCACTCGAACAGCGCCCCGATTGGCACGAGCTGTGGCTGGCCAACGGCGATGTGGAACTTTACGCCAACAATCCGCAATTGGCCCTCGAGCACTACGCCAAGGCGGAAAAGTCGGGCCGCCCGAATCCCCGTGCCGTCGCGCAGCATGTCCGCCTGCTGGCGCTGTTCGGCCAATACCGCCAGGCCGGTGAGCTCCTGGACCGGATTCCGGAATCGATCCGGCAGCAACTGCTGGAGAACTTCTACACCGAAATTTTGTTCCGCACCGACAAGGTGGAAGACGCGATTCGGGAAGCGCGGACCGCGGCCGAGGCCGCCCCGACCGACCCCGCCAAGCAATTCTGGCACGGTCAATTGCTGGCCCGCTCGGCGCAAATGCCCGATCTCAGCGACCAGCAGCGAAAAACGCGGTCGGGCGAGGCGATCGCCGCGCTGCGTCGCGCCGTGGATTTGGAGCCCGAGCTGCCGGACGCCTGGTATGCGCTGATCACGCTCAATGCGCAGCAAGACGATCTCGAAGGAGCACAACAGGCGCTGCGCGATGCGCAATTGTCGCTCGCCGGCAACAACCTCCAGCTCTTCCTGGCCAAGAGTTATGAAGCGCTCGGACACTGGTTCGACGCGGAAACCATGTACCGGGCTGTCTACGACGCGGATCCCAAGGACATTCGCCGCGCCCAGCAGTTGGCGGAGTTCTACCTGGGTCCCGTGTATCAGTTGCCCGACCGGCGGGAAAAAGTGACCCCGCTCTTGAATCAAATCCTGCGGGCGGGCGCAGAGGTCGGCCCCGATGGCAAGAAGGTGCTCGCACCGAACGACGGCAATCTGCTCTGGGCCCGGCGAAAGGCCGCCGAAATTCTCGCCTCGACGCGCGATTATCAGAACATTCTCAAGGCCGAAAAGCTGCTGTCCTCCAGTTCGCAGGGCGGCAGTTTATCGGTCGAGGATCGGCTGCAGATGGCGCAGATCCTCAAATCGCGGCCGGAGCCGGAATCGCGCAAGAAAGCCGCCGGCCTGCTGGAGGAAGTCGCCGCAGTTCAGCCGCTCGGCGAAGCGGGCGAGATTGCGCTGGGTCAGTTGTATTACGTGCTCGGCGAATGGAACAAGTGCCGCGGTCAGATGGTCAAGACCCTCGGTCGCTTCCCGAAATCTATCGCGGCCCGTGAATCGTATATCGATATGCTGCTGACTCGAAACGATCCACGTTATTACTCGGAAGCAGAAGCCCAGTTGAAGAAACTCCAAGAACTAGCGCCCGGTGGCCGGTCCACCTTTGCGCTAAACGTAAAACTTGCCAACAAACAGGGCAACGAAAAGGCGGTCCGGGCCCAATTGCTGCGGATGGTGCCCAAGATCGACGACGCCTCGAAGCTCACCGACGAGCAGTCGCAGTTCCTCGCCTTTCTGGCCACCCTGTTCATCGAACTGGACGACCAGGACAACGCCGAGCGGCTCTTCAGGCAACTGGCCGCCAAGAATCCCAAGTTGCAGTTTCCGTTCGCCGATTTTCTGGGCCAGCACCGGGACGTGGGACAGTGCTTCGAACTACTGGCGCAACTCTACAGCCCGGAAAGCGTGAACGACGTGCTGACCGTGGCGATCAACGCGCTGCGTACCCGCCGCGACGAGATCGGCACGAAATACGACGCTCAGGTCGAGCAGTGGCTGGATCGGGCCAAGCGCGAAAATCCGGAATCGATTCCGGTCCTCATGCTCGAGGCCGATTTGTACGACGTGCAAAAGAAATACGAAGAGGCAGCGGACATTTACCGCAACCTTTTGGCCAAGTCCGATCTGGATGGATTCCGCCGGGCCATCGTGCTGAACAATTTGAGCTTCCTCGTCGCCCTGGCTGGATCATCGGCCGACGCCGGCGACCTGGATGCGCTGAAGCTTGTCGAGGAAGCGGAGCAGATTCTCGGCCCCAATGCCGACATTCTGGACACCAAGGCCGTCGTGCTGATCGAACGCAAGCGGTACAAGGAAGCGATCGAGGAGCTGAACCTGTCGGTAACGGACCAGCCGACCGGTGCCAAGTACTTCCACCTGGTGGTGGCACACTTGGGAGCGGGCCAGAACCGGGATGCCATGAAGGCGTGGGACCAGGCCGAGGCCCAGGGACTCACGCGCGACGCGCTCAACCGGCTCGAACACTCCCGTTACGACCAGGTCAAAGCCAAGATCGACCAATTGCGGACCGGAAGCTCATCCGTCTCTCGAAACGAGCCCGTACGCCAGGCCCCCTAGGCGCGAATTCCATCACTCCCACCGAGCAGGCAACACGATGCGGACGACACACCTGTGGATCTTGTTGGGTTCGTTGGCCGGCAGCGGCGTGTTCTGGCCGGGCGTGTCTCGCGGGCAGGACCTGGACGCCGCGGCGATCCATTACGGCGACGGCGTTCACGCCTATTTCGCCGGCAATGCATCGCGCGCGGAACAAAGCCTGTCCAGCGCGCTGGTGTTGAATTCCCAGGACCCGCGGATTTATTATTTTCGCGCCCTGAGCCTGTTGCGGCAGGGTCGCACCGCCGAAGCCCGCGGCGACATGCTGGTCGGAGCGGCGCTCGAGGCCCAGCGGCCCAATCGGTTCGCCGTCGGCACCGCCTTGATGCGCGTGCAGGGCCGCGATCGGCTGCTCTTGGAGCAGTTTCGGCGCCAGGCGCGACTGGATGCGGGGGGGAATGGTGCGAGCCGCGGCCAAGCCGTTTCCGGTGAGCAGCCCGAGGCAGTGCGCGAGCGCGTGGTGATCCCGCTGGACGAATACCTGCGGCCTGGCGTACCCCAGCCGGCCGGCCGCGGCGCAAATCAGCCGGCCGCCCCGCGCACGTTTTCGCCAGATACACCGGACGATCCGTTCCGCGACGATCCGCAGGCGCCGTCGACCCGCGTCCCCGTCGTGCCGCCGGCCACGCCGACCGGCCCGATTGAAACTCCGCCCGAGGCGCCCGCTGCGAGCGGCGGCGACGATCCTTTTGGCACCTTGTAAGCTCCGTGGCGCGATTGGCCTCTGCGGCGAGAACGTGCTATGCTCGTTTTGTATCGGAGGATTTGCCGTCTCCCGCGCCTCGCGCTTGCGACGCCGCCATCGATCCCGGCCGCGACAACTCTTTCCCCTGCAGGTTCCATTGAAATGAAGCGCGCTTGCAATCCAATTCGTCGGTCGGCCTTGTACGTGGCGGCCGTAATTCTGCTCACCGCCGGCTGCGGAAAGTCGTCCAGCGGCCCGGCGGCCGGAACAGTCGCGGCGAAGCCCACCCCCGAACAGAGCTTCGACGTGATCATGGCCACATTCAAGCGTCGCATCGAAGACACGCCCAGCGGGTTTGTCTCCCAGCGGGACGGCGGGCGGAGCCGCTTGATGGCCACCAACAAAGTCACATCGCAGATTATTCCTCCGGCGAAGGAGGGCGATCCGTACCGGGCGCAAGTGATCGTCGTCAGCGAGACCCGCTATTCGTTGCAGCGGCCGGTCGAGGAGCCGGACGAGTCGTCGAAGAAGGACGACCAGCGAAACAACCAACGGTCCGGCACCGGTTCGCTGGACGAACCGGGGAATACCGGTCGCGGCGTCGACATCCTCGACCCCGGTCTGATCGCCTCGTCCGGCGACGGGAGTTCGAGTCCTCTCGGATCGCCCAGCGCGGCCGACGGCGGCCCCATCCGCAGAAACGACGAGGAAAAAAGAACTTTTGAGCTGGAGTACAAGGACGGCCGATGGAGGCTCTTGACCGCGCCCAATCCGGAATCCGAGCGCGCGATCGAACTGGCCTTCGAGGAATCGCTCGGCACGCAAATCTAGGTCGGTCAGGCTTTCTAGCCCGACACGATGGGTGGCTGGGGCAACGCCCCAGATCCGCCAACAATTTCTGGGGCGTTGCCCCAGCCACCCCCACAGAAAACACGACCTACGGTCCGCCATTGCGCGACAGAACTTCCAGGCTGCCCTTGCGAAACGCGTCGGCCATCGCCGTCTGCACCCCGGCTTCGGCCAGCAGCACGCCCGCCCGATTGGCCGCCACTTGGGCCTTCATCTCCTGCTCGCG
This sequence comes from Lacipirellulaceae bacterium, assembly GCA_044868555.1. Taxonomy (GTDB): domain Bacteria; phylum Planctomycetota; class Planctomycetia; order Pirellulales; family Lacipirellulaceae; genus JABDGM01. The sequence continues at coordinate 21,194 of JBIOWO010000012.1, forward strand.
GGCGATCGCGTTGGCCCGCCGCTGCTCGGCCAGCGCCTGGGCTTTGCGGGTATCGGCCTCGGCCTGATCGGCCTGCAACCGGGCGCCGATGTTCTCTCCGATGTCGATGTCCGCGATGTCGATCGAGACGATTTCGAAGGCCGTGTGGGCGTCCAGCCCGCGCTCCAGCACCGCCTTCGAGATGCGGTCCGGATTCTCCATCACCACCAGGTGATCCTGCGCCGAGCCGATCGACGTGATGATCCCCTCGCCGACGCGGGCGATGATCGTTTCCTCGGTCGCCCCGCCGATCAACTGGCTCAAGTTCGTCCGCACCGTCACCCGCGCGCGAACCAAGAGCTCCACGCCGTTCTTGGCCACCGCGCTCAACGTCGTGCGGCCCGACTTCTCCGGATCGGGACAATCGATCACCTTCGGATAAACGCTGGTGCGGACCGCGTCCCCAACGTCGCGCCCGGCCAGGTCGATGGCCGCGGCGCGATCGAAATCCAGGTCGATGTCGGCCCGATGGGCCGCGATCAGCGCGTTGATCACCCGCGGCACGTTTCCGCCCGCCAGGTAATGCGCTTCCAGCCGCCGCGTTGTGATGCCCGTCTCGGGATCGGTGCCCACGCCGGCCTGCATCGCCATGATCTTCGCTTCGACGATCGTCCGTGCGTGCACCTGTCGCAGGCTCATTCCCACCAGGCTCCAGATGCTCACCCGCGCGTTCGAGACGAACGCCTGCAGCCACAGCTTGCCGTAGCTGAACAAGAGCAAGGTCATGATCAAGAGAACGACGATCAGAATCGCCATCGCCGTGACCACCAGCCAGGGCGGCGCGCCGAGTCCGGCCGCTTCGTCCTCAACTTGAGCCAGCATGTCGTCGCCGGCTTGGGCCAGCAGCGGCAAAGCGCTGAACCGTGCAAAGACGTCGAGCAAAAAGTCGCCGTTCATGGGGGCCGATTCCTTGTCGCGAAAATCGCTTGCGTCGGACCGACTGGGCCGACGGCTCCATCATAGTGCAGCCTGCGGCAGATGAGAAGCTGCCAGATAGACCAGGGTCAAGGCCCCCCGCGCAGTCCCCAGTACTGGGTACTCAGTACCGAGCACCTGGCATCCAGCCGCTTTGGCATCGCCCAATTTCGGCCTCTTGGTGTAGAGTCGTAACAGGAACGACCCGCATCATCTCAGACACCCGCACAGCAAAGGAGAACGCAATGAACATCCGCTTGACTCTCGCCGCGCTGGTCTCACTTGTCAGCCTGCTCGCCCCGCGCACTGCCGCGATCGCCGCAGACGCCTACACGGTCGACCCGGCGCATACGTCGGTGATCTTCAGCGTCAGCCACACTGGCTTCAGCTATACCTACGGAATGTTTCGCAAGGTGGAAGGCAGCTATGTTCTGGACACTGCCAACCCGGCGAACTGCCAGTTTCGCTTCGCAATCGCAACAAATAGCCTCGACACAAATAACGCCGAGCGCGACAAGCATCTGCAGAGCCCCGCTTTTTTCGACGCCCAGCAGTTCCCGTCCATCACGTTCGTCAGCACGTCGTGCGACCGGGCAACCACGCCGGACGGCGGCGTCGTCTACAACGTCACCGGCAATCTCACGATGCACGGCGAAACGCGGCGCGTGACCTTTCCGCTGCGAATGTTAGGCGAGGGCGTGGGACCGTTCAAAGACTATCGCACCGGCTTCCTCACCAACCTCACAGTCAAGCGAAGCGACTTCGGCATGACCAATCTGCTGGAGAACAACATGGTCGGCGACGCCGTCGCGATCACCATCAGCTTCGAAGGCACACGCCGCGAAGCGGCCCCCGCCCAGCCCCGCGCGCAGTGACGGCCATCGTACTCCTCTCGCTCCGCGAGAGGTTTTTCATCTCGCGGCTTCGGCCGTGAGCTTAGCCGAACGGAACGAGATGAGTACACTTCCGAATGCACCGCCCCGCGGCCGCCTGCCAGCTATGCTCGCCACCGGCCCAACCTGGCGGCGGGCAGCCGTTCGAGCCGCCCTCTGCCTCACCCCGCTGGCCATCGCCGCAGCCAAATCGCCGTAGGGTGGGTCGAGGAACGAGACCCACCCGACGCCCGACGCCCGAACGCAATAAATCCCGGCCGTTTCCGCGATCCAATCAACGGCGCTGGCGTTTTTTGCCGCGTTCGGCGATAATCCAAGTTGCGCGGAGGGGTCGAACCGCGCCGCGGACCGCGAACAGAGAATTGGAGACGAAACATGGCCCTCTTATCTCGCTCATCTCGTCGTCAGCACGGTTTTACCTTGGTCGAGCTCCTGGTCGTCATTGCGATCATTGGCACGTTGGTGGCACTCCTGCTGCCGGCAGTACAAGCCGTGCGGCGTAGTGCGCTCCAAACGCAATGCTTGAACAACATCAAACAGTTGTCCCTCGCCACGGTTGCCTACGATTCGTCCAAAGGCCAGTTTCCCGGATATGCCCAATTCGTTAAGCGCGGCAGCAATAAGTACGCAACCATCGGGACGAACCCAAGCCCTGAAGGCTACTTGACGATCGATACCTCGGATGCGAATCCAGACCCGAACACCATCGACTCCTTCTCCTGGGCCACGATGTTGCTGCCTCGCGTCGAACGCCAGGACTACTGGGACCAGCTCGTCGACATCAACGCGCCGCCCGGCCAGCCATGGATTCGGAAGATTGAAGTATTCGCCTGCCCGGCCGACACGGAGGTCAGCAGTCGGCCCAACATCGCCGGGCTGACCTACATCGTCAACACCGGCGCCTGGGACTGGGATGACGCCCTCGGCAGCGGCACCTTTATGGGTGACTCTCCCAATAACGGCGTGTTCTTCAACACAGCCCAATTTCAGCGACTGGGTAGAAAGGCGCCGACGATGCGGATGAGCGCCATTACGGATGGGGCGGCGACGACGCTCATGATGTCCGAGAACATTCACAAAGATTACGATTCGGTCGCGTCATCGGCGCCGTTGACCTGGCTCAGTAGCTCGATCGGCCCGCAGCGGCTTGCTTCGGAGCAGCAACTCGGCATGGTGTGGGTCGTCGAACCTCAGCCGCAACCGGGCAACACTATCTATGACCAGGAACGAATCGGCCACGGGGCCGGCGTTTCCATCGACCCGTCCATACCGCGCTATGCCCGGCCGGCCAGCGCCCACGGCGGCGGCGTGAATGTGGCCTATTGCGACGGCCATGGCGGATTCTTGCGCGACGACATCGACTACACCGTCTATCAGCGACTGATGACGCCGAACGGACGCAAGTGTTCCGATCCCGCGAATTCGTCAAACCCCCGCATTCCCACATTCCAAAATCTGCCGCCGCTCTCGGAAAGCGATTACGAATGACGCGTCTCAGTGTACTCCTCTCGCTCCGCGAGAGGGAATTATTGAATGCATCTCGCGGAGCGAGATGAGTACACTTGTCTTGCGACTCGACCTGCCCCACGGCCCTCGGCTATGCTGACCGGGTGGCCAAGAAGGATAAAAAAGCGAAGCCGGCGAAGAAGAAGGCCGATGCCGACGATAAGAACGAGCGCGTCGTCGCCGATAATCGCAAGGCGCGGCACCGCTACAATGTGCTCGATACGCTCGAATGCGGCATCGTGCTGGTGGGCAGCGAGGTGAAAAGCCTCCGCGCCGGCTTGCTCTCCCTGGACGAGGCCTACGGCCGGGTCGAGAAGGACGAAGTCTGGCTCGTCGGCGCCAACATCGCCGAGTACGCCTACTCGCACGCGCTCAATCACCAGCCCAAGCGGCGCCGCAAACTGTTGATGCACCGCCGCGAAGTCAACAAATTCGCCGGCCAGGCCTACGAAAAGGGCCTCACCCTCGTGCCGCTCAAAGTCTATTTCAAGGAAGGCCGGGCGAAAGTCCTGTTAGGCATCTGCCGCGGCAAACAGCAGCACGACAAACGCGAGTCGCTCAAGAAACGCGAACAACAACGCGACATCGACCGTGCCATGCGGCGGCGCTGACGCCCCGTTTAGCCGCGACGCGCAGCGGAGCGGTGCCACGGGCACGCGCTCCGCTGCGGCTCGCTGGCGCTCGCCTCCGCGTCGCGGCTAAACCCGTGGCGCAGTAATCACCACCGCCGCCGCTTGACCGGTCGTGTTGTGATTCAGTTTCACGAACGCCGCCCGGTCGGTTGGCTGCACGTCGGTCACTACGTTCACCGGGCACTCTGGATCGGGCGTCTCGTAGTTGAGCGTCGGCGGTACGACACCGCGCTGAAGCGCCAGCAGGCTCACGGCCAGCTCGACCATCCCGCTGCCGTGACCCAGGTTGCCGAAATAGCTCTTCGGCGCCGTGACCGGCACGTCACCCAGCACGTCGTGAATTGCCTGGGCCTCGATCCGATCGTCCTCCCGCGTGCTGATGCCGTGGGCATTCACGTGCCCGATGTGGAACGATTGCAGGCCGGCGGCTGCGAGCGCCGCCTCCAGCGCCCGGCCGATCGCACGGCCCGTCGGTTGGAGCGTTTCGGCGGCCGGTTCATTGCGACACGCCCAGCCGGCCACCCGCGCCAACGGCCGCACGCCACGCCGCTCGGCGTGGTCGCGGCTTTCAAGCACGATCTTGGCGGCCCCTTCGCCGTAGACCATGCCGCGGCGGGCGGCGTCGAATGGCCGGCTCACCGTGGCCGGGTCGTCGGCCCCGTCTCGCGCGACGCGCGCCCCGGCGTGCCACAGAAAATCGGTCACGTTGATCCGCGAGCCCGTGCCGCCGACGATCATCACGTCGGCCAGGTCGCGGCGAATCGTGTCGGCCGCCTCAGAGAGCGCCAACAACGACGACACGTCCCCCTCGGCGATCGTGTTGTTCGGACCGCGAGCATCGTAGCGGATGCCGATGTGGCAGGCCGGCATGTTGGGCAGATATTTGAGCATCCACAGCGGATACATCTCGCCCATCGCCTGCCGCGACCAAGCTTCGATGTCGAAGTCCTGCTGCTTCACCCACGCCATAAATGGCAGCCGCAGCTCTTCCAATTCGCAGTACAATAGCCCGGCCGCACCGATCACGCCGAACCGATCGGGGTCGATCGTGGCCTCGGCGAGCCCGGCATCCTGCCACGCCAATTCTGCGGCCGCCGAGGCGAGCTGAATCTCGCGCGACATGACCTTGATGCTTTTGCGCGGCTGGATCAGCTCTTTGGGGTCGAAGCCGACCACCTCGCCGCCGAATGGAGCCACCCAGCCGGCCGTGGCCAATTGGGGCAGCGGACGCACGCCGCTGCGGCGGGCCACAATCGCCTCCCACACCGGCTCGCGCCCCACGCCGATCGGCGAGACGATCCCCAGCCCTGTGATGACAACTTCGCGATTAGTCACGGCGGTCGCTGGCAGGCCAAAAGATGGATGAAGGACAAAGATGAGGGATGAGATGATCCCTCATCGCTCATCCTTCATCCCGGATTCAGTGTAATTCGACGTGAATCCGGCCACAACGCGCCGCTACCGGCCCAGGATGGGTCGGCTATATATACCACATCGGCTCGCGCTCGGCGGCCGTCTCGACCAGGTCGGCCAGCGTCGTCGAATCGAGCCGGTCGCGGTGCGCGTCGCCCAGCTCGCGGCACAGCTCCAACAGGGCGCCCACCAGCGGCGTCGTTTTGGCGGAGTTCGACTCGGGCCGGTCGTCGCCCTCCATAACGTCGATCACGTCGGCCAGCGTGATTTCGCGGGGCGGCCGGGCTAGCCGATAGCCGCCCGCCGCGCCCCGCGTGCTGGCCACCAGCGATGCCCCCTTGAGCTGCAGTAGAATCTGCACCAGGAACCGCGCCGGTATTCCATGCGTCTCCGCAATCCGCCGAATCTGCACCGGCTCGCCGCTCTCGTAGTCCTCTGCCAATTGCAGCATGGCGAGGCAAGCGTATTCGGTCTTGGCGGAGAGTTTCATGGGGGAGAGGTCAGAGGTCAGAGGTCAGAGATCAGAGATCGGGGATGGAAGAATACTTTTTCTCCCTGACCTCCGGCCTCTGACCTCCGACCTCTCCTTAGATTCCGCTGCCGTCCTGTTCGTTCACCGAATGCAGACCGCACTCGGTCTTGCGCATGCCGCTCCAGCGGCCGGCCCGTTCGTCCGTTTCGCCTGCGCCCACGGCCCGCGTGCACGGCCAGCAGCCGATGCTCGGGAAACCCTGATCATGCAGCGGATTGTACGGAATGTTTTCGTCCGTGATCCGCTTCCACACGTCCTTCTTGGTCCAATTGGCCAGCGGACTGAGCTTCACCAGGCCGAACCGCTTGTCCCAGCCGACGATCGCCGCCTGGGCCCGGTCCGCGCTCTGATCGCGGCGGATGCCGCTCATCCAGGCGTGCATCACGTTCGACGCCCGCTCCAGTGTCTTGACCTTGCGGTCGGCGCAGCACTTGTTTGGGTTCGTGCGATACAGCGGCCCGCCGTTGAGTGCCTCGTATTCCTCGATCGTCGTCTCCGGTTGCAGCAGGTCGACCTCGATGCCGTACTTCTCAGCGATCCGGTCGCGAAGCTCGAGCGTCTCCGGAAACTGGTAACCGGTCTCCAGGTTGAACACGTAGGTCTCCGGCGCGATCTTGGCGAGCATCGCCAGAATGACGCACCCCTCCGGTCCGAACGCCGTCGCCATCGTCAGGTAGGGCGCATAATGCTCGACGCCCCAGGCGATGACCTCCTCTGGCGAGGCGGCCTCCAGTCGCTGGCTGGCCACGCGCAGCCCCTCCAACAGCTCGGGCGTCGGCTCCAATCGCCGGAAGCTGGCCGGCGGCTGCGGAAGACCTCGGGAGGCGGTGCGGCTCGGTTCCAAGACGGTGGACTCGAACATGGCAATTTTGAGTTGGTTGACGGTTTCCTGCGCCTGCGAAGAAACACCAACCGGACGATCAAATCTACTTGGTACGGCGGCCATCTGCGATAATCATACGTAACTTGGTGAACTAAGTCAACTATCCAGACCCCGTCTATTATCGGCCGGTTCGGCCCCCCGTCTGTAATCTGTAGCGATTATGCCGCCCAGAAAGCGGCTTGCTGCTTGGCGTGCAGAAGCAAAAAGGAGTCGCTGTCAGCGAGCCGGGTCGTCCCCGACCCCGTTTCCTCGTCCGAGCCAGAGTTCAGCCCCTCATGCATCCTCATGCTTCAGCCGGCTGATCGCCTTCAAGAATTGCGTCACCGTCTGGAAGCGGTTGTCGGCTTCCGATTCCATGCACTTGTGGATCGCCGCTTCGAGCGTGGGATTGATCTTCGGATAGTACTTCCGCAGTGCCGGCGGGATGCTCAACCCGTGGGCCATCGCGGCCCGGCCATCGGTTCCCCGCTGCCACGGCAACTCGAACGCGAACATTTCGTAGGCTGACACGCCCAGCGCGAAAATATCGAGCCGCTGATCCGTCGGCTTGCGGCGGACAACCTCCGGCGCCATGTAGTTGGGCGTTCCAGTACGATTCCCCGGCAGCATGTACTCCTTTTCCGCCGGAACGGTCAGGCCAAAGTCGATCAACTTCAGCGACGTGACTTCCTTCGAGCAAACGAAGTTTCGCGGGCAAATATCACGATGAATGAAGCCCGCGTTGTGCACCGCCTCGAGCGCCTCGGCCGCCTGACGCAGCAGGGTCAGCCGATTGCCGGTCAATTGCGGGCTGCGGCCGATGATCAGCGAGTTCAGCCCCGGCCCGTCGAGAAACTCCATGACGATGAACTGCTCATCGTTGGTGGTGATGCCGTAGCTGTGCGTGACGACAATGCGTGGATGCTGAATCTTGGAGGCGATTTCGCCTTCCGAAGGTTTGTCGAGCCCCTTGAAGCGGGCCTCCAGCGCATCGGTCTTGGCCTTGTCCAGAATCTTCAGGCCGACGATCTGCTCCGTCTCACGGTCGCGGGCCATGTGAAAATTCGACATCGTCCCGGAGACCGCCTCGCGGAGGATCTCGTACCGGCTGGCGATGTCGACTTTACCGCCCTCGAGAATCGACTTGAAAAACTGAGTGATGCCCACGGAGATGCGGGTGCCTATTCTGTTTCTTCGGCCGAGATTTCACGCTTATTCCAATATACTGACACGGCGTCGCTACGGGCAACTCGCCTACTCCCTCGCTTCCCGACCGGCCGACCCTACTTGCCGCAGTAGTCGATCGCGCGGGCGATTTCGCTCTTCAGATCGGCCCGCCGGACGATGCGGTCGATGTACCCGTGCTCCAACAGGAACTCGCTGGTCTGAAATCCCTTGGGCAGCTCCAGGCGAATGGTGGCCTTGATCGTCCGCGGACCGGCAAAGCCAATGAGAGCCTTGGGCTCGGCGAAAATCAGATCGCCGAGCGAGGCGAAGCTGGCCGCCACGCCGCCCATCGTCGGGTTGGTGAGCACAGAAATGAACAGGCCGCCCACCTCGTGGAACCGCCCCAGCGCGGCCGACACCTTGGCCATCTGCATCAACGACAGGATGCCCTCGTGCATGCGGGCCCCGCCGCCCGAGCCGCTGATGATAATCAGCGGCAACTGGTCCCGGGTCGCCCGCTCCACGAGCCGGGTGAGCCGCTCGCCCACGACCGAGCCCATGCTGCCCATGATGAAGGCCGAATCGGTGACGCCGAACGCCACGCGGCGGGCGCGGATCATGCCCGTGCCGGTGAGCGCGGCGTCGTGCATGCCGGTGCGTGCTTGCTCGGCTTTGAGCCGCTCGGCATATGCTTTCTTGTCGCGGAACTCGAGCGGGTCGGCCGGCATCAGGTCGGCGTCCCATTCTTCGAACGTCCCCTCGTCCAGCACCCAGCGGACCCGCTGCGGGGCGCTGAGGTACATGTGATACTCGCACTGCGGACAAGTGTTTTGCAGTTCTTCCGCTTCTTTGCGGTAGATCGTCTCGCCGCATTCCTCGCAACGAAGCCACAGTCCGCCCGGCACGCCTCGCTTTTCGCGCATGGTTTTCGTCTTGCCGGCGGTCGTTTCGGATTCGCTGGTAGCCATCGCCCGAAGAATTCCAGAAAAGTGCGTTTCCGCGTTACCCGTCTATCCTATCACGCCGCCCGGAGCCCAACCACATCGCTCGGGTCGCCGTTTCCAAGCCATTCGTCATTCGTCATTCGGTCATTCGGTCATTCGTCATTCACTTCACCGTCACCGCTTCCGGCACGTCAATCAGCTCCCACTTCCCGGCATCCTCCGACGAGTGCCACAGGTCACCCAGCTCGTCGTGGCGCAGCACGTGCCGCACAATGCTCGCTAGCGGCTCGGGCACCACCAGCGCCACGAGCCCGTCCGACTTGTGCTTCTTGATGAGCTTGGTGAGGGCCGCCTGCGCGCGCTGTTTGGCGGCCGACACCGGCTCGCCCTGCGGCGGGCAAACCGTTTCCGGCTGCTCCAGCCACTGCCGGTAGACCTTCGGCTGCTTCGTCTTCACATCCTCGACCAACATACCCTGCCACAGGCCGTGGTCGAGATTTACCAGCTTGTCGACCGTCTTGACCTTCAGGTCGTGGGCCGCCGCCAGCGTCTCGGCCGTTTGTTGGGCCGATTGGCTCGGGCTGCTGTAAATCGCCGCGATCGGCCGGCCACTCAGCTCGCCAATCAGCGACTCAACTTCCTGCCGACCATCCTCGCACAGCGGAATATCGAGCGTACCCTGCACTCGCCCCTGCTGGTCGTATTCCGTACATCCCGGGTGAATCAGCAATATCTGCAACATAGAACCGTTCTCAAAGTCCTCGCCTGTGCGTTCCTGACATAAACTCCACCGCAGTCACCGAATTGTTTGCCACAGAGATCACAGAGTTCACAGAGAAAAATTTGACTTTCCCCCTCTCTGTGAACTCCGTGACCTCTGTGGCTTATTTGAGTTTTGATTCAACTCGCGGACTCGACTTGCCGTCGAGTGCCGCGGTGCGGAGTGCACTAATCGCAGCCGCGTAATCGTCCTCGCTGAAAACCGCCGTACCGGCGACCAGCAGGTCCACGCCTGCGTCGGCACACGGGCCAACTGTGTCGACGTCGATCCCGCCGTCGACCTCCAACAAGACTTCGATTTCACCAGCCTCTCGCAGAGCCCGCAGCGCCCGCAGCTTCGGCAGCGCCGACGCTTCAAACTTTTGCCCGCCGAAGCCCGGCATCACGCTCATTACCAGCACCAGGTCGCAATGCGATAGGCTGGCCTCAATGGCCGACAGCGGCGTCGGCGGATTGAGCGTCAGTCCGGCCCACGCGCCCAGTTGGCGAATCCTGTCCAGCACGGGCCGCGGGTCGGCGACGGCCTCCACGTGAATCGTCAATCCGTCTGCCCCCGCCTCCCGATATCGCTCCACCCATTCGCCGGGCCGCTCGATCATCAGGTGTACGTCCAGCGGCAGGTCGGTGAGCGATCGAATCGCCTCGACCACCAGCAAGCCAAAGCTGAGATTCGGCACGAAGTGGCCGTCCATGATGTCCAGGTGCAGGGCCGGCACGCCGGCCTCCTCGACCCGCGCGATCTCCTCGGCCAGATGACCGAAATCGCTCGCCAACAACGACGGCACCACGGCCGGACTGGCAACGCGCCCTTCGACAAGCTCAGGAGAGCGCCCTGGCGCAAGCGTAGCCGAGCGCAGGCGAGCGAGGTTTTCTTCACGACCGAATCGGCGAGCCATAGAGTTGCCAACGGCAAAGGGGAGAGCAACGACAGCGAGCGGCCTGCCGCGGGCAGAGCCATGTGGCCTGGCGCGAGCGAAGCCGAGCGGCCGATGCCCCATCGGCCCACTGACACCATCGAAACTAACCGAGGGACAACCCCGGTTCCCGGGCCAATGCCTGTTGCGAGACGCAAGATTCAGTCGATTGCCCGTGGTCGTGAAACAAGCGGCCGAGCGGCTCTGGCGGCGAATGCCCCGTCGCCCGGCCCAACCAATATCGTAATCGGCCCGGCCGAGTTCCCGCAACGGCGTGGTAGCCGACAGCGGGAAAGCCATCGATTTCGACGTAAGTTGTCGCGCGGCGATGGGTTGGGGAAAATTTGCCGCTGCCGGCAGCCTGAAATCGTCGGCCGCAAGGCTTGCCGCACCGCGACAGTTTATCCCTTTTCCAGCTCTTCGCTCTGCGGCAGGGCCGCCAGGTTCTCCAGCCCGAACAGCCGCAGGAAACGGTCGGTGGTCGAGTATCGGGCCGGTTCACCGTTCTCGGCCGGCCGATCCAGCCGCACGAGCCGCAACCGCACCAACGTCGCCAACGCGGCGCCGCTCGCCGTGCCGCGGAGCCGATTGATCTCTTCGCCCGTAGTCGGCTGGTTGTACGCCACGATCGACAGCACCTCCAAAGCGGCCCTCGACAACTTGGCCTCGCGGACGCGGCCGTAAAACTTGTCCCGCACCCGCGTGAACTCATCGCGGAGCGCCAAGCGGTAGCCGCCGGGCGCGCCGATGATCGCATACGGCGCACCGTCCGCTCGGTAAACCTCGTTCAGCTCCGCCACGGCACCGTCGATCTCGGCCGGGCTGCAACCACGCATCGCCACGGCCATCTCCCGCGCCGAAAACGTCCCGTTATCGGGCCGGCCCACGAACAGCATCGCCTCAACAACCGACCGCGGATTGATCTCGCACGGATCCGAGTTGGGGGCTGGGAGCTGGGGGCTGGAGGCTGGAGCACCGTCTCGCTCCTCGCCGGGATACCTGCGAAGCGGGTCGGCTCCTTGCTCCTCCTTCGGCCCAAGCATCGCCGCGAACGCCTCGCGGAGCCGGCTCAGGGACAAGGGCGAAGCACTTGGTTCTTCGGCGCGTTTTGGTGGTTCAACCCCCGGCAAAGCCGGGGGCTGTCGGCGGTCTTGCATGGGGCGAAGATTAGCAGCGTTCCCAGCGGGGAGGCAAGGTGACTATGCCGCTAGCGGTCTGTCAGGCCTGAATTGATGGTAGCCGAATTCGCAAGAAATTCGGATTGCCCGGGGCCCAGCTGAACTCTTGCGAGTTCAGCTACACCTCAAATCAAGACTGACAGATCACTAGCGATTTCCGCTCCGTCATTCGCCGTCGGTAAACGAATCCCGCAAACAGGCCGCCGAGGTAGCCGAGTAACAGCCCCCACCAGCAATGGCCGACTGGCATAAACACTTCGCGACCAGGTACTTCCCGATACCCGATGCTAGTCGCCCCGCCAAAGCCGCCCCCGGTGTTCGCGCGCTCGGCTGGATCGTAGTTCGGAACCTCTTTGCCCGTGCTGTAATCGTAGTAGCCGCCATGCTCCACCGCTGCGTGCATATACCGCAGCAGCCGCGTCGTCGGCAGTCGGCCTTGCATGTGGTCGAATTCGATGTTCATGCTCCCCACATTCGCAACCGTTTTGGTGCCGGTCATCACAATCAGCCAATACCCGGCCATCGTCAGCGCAAAGCCGATCGCAAACGCCTGCCGCGGCCCACGATCGACCGCGGCCACGATCAGCGCGACAAAGAACGCCAACATCGTCACCGCCAAGACAATCGCCAGCCACACGTCCGAAGCGTACTTCAGCGACACAATCGCCAGGGCTACGAACGCCACTAGAACCAGTAATTCGCGTAGCGAGAGCCGCAACATAGATCGAAAGAGAATAACGGGATGTCTCGGGACGCCCGCATCTTTGCACAAAACTCCGCTTGCGGCTTAGCTGACGCTACTCGCCAAACGGATTGTCATCGCCGACGCCGAAGTTTCCACCGCCAGCCGGCGGCTGACCGGGCTGCTCCGCTCCTTCGCCGGCCGCCCCATTGTTGAGACCACTGAACGGGTCCTCTCCGCTGCCTGCCGGCGGCGCCGCGCCTTCGCCCGCTGCGGGCGGAGCTACACCCTCGGTCGTCGTCGATTCGAGCGTCGTGGTCGGGACCGGCGTCGTGCCCGACTCTGGTTTGGGTTCCTCAACCGGTGGCGGATTGTGATAGAGCGGTTTCTTCGCGCCGATTTCGTGCAAACATTGCAGCAGTCCGCCGCTGGAAACCAGGTACAGCCGATCGGTCTGGTCGTTCACCAGCGCATTGGCCGTGCCGTCCGTGGGCATCCGGTCCAAGAGGGCGCCGGTCTTGGCGTCCAGCACCACCAGCGCTCGCAAGTCGTCGATGCCGTACACGCGCTTTTCGCTGGCGGCCGCAAACTGAATGATCTTCGGCGCCACCCACAACGCCGTCCCCGTCTTGGCGTCGACACAGTGCATGGCTGGCTCTTCCGTTGTGACATACACGCGGTCTCCGACGGCGGCGGGCGCCCGCTCGATCGAGTAGCCAGACGAGTATTTCCACTTCCGCTCGCCGTTCACCTCGTTGAGCGCATACAGGTCGCCGCCCGTAGTCGCCGCGTACACCAGCGGATGGTGATAGGCGGGCGAGGCGATGATATCGCTGGCGCTTTCCAGGCGAAACCGCACCGCCGGGCTCAGCGAGGCCGCCACGTACATATGCCCCCGGTCGGTCGACCAGACGACGCTCTCCGCCGTGGCCAGGGGTGCGACCATCGCCCGGCCGTTGGATTGGTAATACCAAGGCGTGCGCGACTTATCGGCCCCCTGATTCAGCGGATAGCCCTCGAAGCGCCCGTTAACGAGTGGCACAAAAACGTACTCCGCGGCCACCGCGGGAGCCGCCCCCGGTGCGCCGCCCACCACCCGCCGATCAAAGAGCGGCTTGCCGTCCTGCCGCCGCAGCACGTACAGCGTCGAGCCGTTGACGATGGCCACGTATTTGTCGCTCGCCGCCGGACCGAGGCTCGGGTAGTTCGCATTGCCGACCGGCGCCGTCCACAGCCGCTCACCCGTCAGTGCGTCGATATCCTGCACGACGCCCGCCGTCGTGAGCACCGTCAGCCGATCGTCCTTCAGGATGGCCCGTTCCACACGGTGCCGCGATCGATCGAGCTCCACCTGCGAGGACCAGGCCCGCTCCAATCCCAGCCGCCGCGCATCGTCGCGCGTCATCAGCCGTTCAATGGCCCGCGCATTCTCGGCCAAAGCGTTCCAGGCAGTCCACACGGTCGCCGCCGACATGGCAATGAACATGACCCGCCAAATCGGCCCGCTGAAGCGTTTCGTTTCAGACATTCTCTGATCCTGTCGTTGGCCGGTGTGCCATGCCTTCGCCGCCGACCATGCTGCGCATGGTGCCCGGGCTTAAGCATATAGCATTCGCCTTGATGACATGCTTACCCGCTGGCGCGTGAAAGCATGCCACGCATCAATTCGCGCACCAAGTCAAGGGGTCCATATATTGTATTTGAGACCTGCAAGAAGTGTACTCATCTCGCTCCGCGAGATGAATTTCCTCTCGCCGAGCAAGACGGCTGCACTGGCGGCCAATCCACCCCATAGACCGTCCGCCCAACATTCCCTTACATTACACACCGGCAATCGAGGGGGCAAAACGGACCAGGAATTTTGCGGCGTCCAGGCGCGGTTCGGATCCCCGTGCCGCCTCGCCTGCTGGAAGCTTCTCCACGACCTGCCGGCTCCGGTACGGGCCGGGTTTCGCCGCCACAATCGCCTCGCTGGGATGAAAAACTCATTTCCTCAACCCGACGCGACCCAACGGGGCATTCTCGAGGAAGTCGTCGGCTACCTGAACTTTTCCAGCGGCGCCAGCGACCCCCAGTTCCTCCGCAATATCAACGCCCTGTTCCGCGCCGTCGAACCCCGCTGCGACGATCGGTCGCAGCCGGTCGACGTGCTCTGCGCCTGGCTCGAAGCGCGGATCGATCAGTTGCCGGCCGAAAAGCCCGCGTTCGGCGACGTCGGCCAGGCGCGAGCCGTGGTCCGCCTGCTCCACGAACATCTGCTCAAGGCCTACCGCAACTTCCATCGCGACCTGCTCTGGCACCAATCCGATCGCGAGTTGTGGCGGCCGCTGTTCATCGGTCGGGCGATCGAGGCGCTGCTCGCACAAGGCGGGCCGTGGAACGAAATCGACCGCATCATCGCCGGCGCGCTGGAATCGCTCAACGATTACCTCGGCTACCGCCCGGTCGCCGTCCTCGAATCCGAGCGGCAGATGGAACCCTACGCCCACGAGCGCGTCCGCCCCATCCCGCTTTACGTTCACGACGTCGGCGTTGCGCCCGGCCAATACGCGGAGCTCATCGAGCGGGCCCTGGCGATTCTTCGTGAGACCGACCCCGAGATTCTGCATCAAGCCGGCTTCGACCCGCAGCTCGTCGAGGAGTTGTCGCTCGATCCGCGGGCCTACGAGTTCGACCACCCGGCCAGCAAGCGGCCCAATCACCACTTCGGCCAGTGGGACCTCCATCGCATCGACAACCGCGGCAACTACCGCCGATTCGTGTTGCAGCAAATCTCGCTCGACGCCCTGCGATCGCGCATCGACTCGCTGGCCGGGCCCGACGGAAACGTCGCCCGCGACGCCGCCACCGCTGCCGGCACGCGCGACGAATTGCTGTTCGAAGCGGCTGCCGTCTTGGCCGGCACCATCTTGATGGCGTCCGGCACGACCGGTAGCGGCCCGGGCTTTTACAGCTCCGACGTCGCGCTCTCGAACCTGCTGCCGCAAATCGCCGCCTATCGCGATCAGTTCTACGAGCAGCTTCTGTCCCACACCGCCGGCCCGCACGCCGAAAAGCTGAAGGCCGAAGCGAAGCGCACCCGTCAGCCCTTCGGCGGCGCACGCCAGTTCTTGAATCACGAGCTGGCCCGCCTCCGCGCTGCCCAAATGCAGCACGTCCACCTCGCGCAGCTCTACGCCCGCATGGGCTATCCCGAGGCGGCCCTCGACGAAGCCCACACCGTCCGAATTGCCTCGGCCCGCATGCTGTGCAAAATCTACTGCCTGCTCACGGCCGGCCACCAGTCGATCGACGCCCACCAGCTCGAACCGGTCGCCAAACACGTGCCGGAGATCGAGGATCTCTTGACCCGTGGCATCGAGTGCGGGGCATTGGTCGACCCCTGGAACATCGTCGGCTTCGGCGGCAATTACAGCCTGTTCCCCGCCCTGGAAAACACCGTCCACGACTTTCGCGTCGACGACCTCGTCGAGCTGGTCGAGCAGATTCTCGATCTGTGCGCCCGCGCCTGGACCGAGGCCGCTGCGATCGACGACGCGGCCCACGAAGCCGTCTTTTCCGCCGCGCTCGAACGGCTCGCCGCCTGGTGGGACAAATACGCCACCGCCAGCGTCGGCGGCATCAAGCGGCTGGTGGGCAAGGAAATCGAGGTCTCCACCAACCTCGTGGCCGGCGCGCTCAGCGCCTGGCACAAGGCCGGCGCCGCCGCCGGCGACGTCAAATTCTGGCGGATGTTCGTCGATCAATTCGATTCGCCCAAGGCGTTTCAACTCGTGATCGAAGCGCTGTTGGAGCGCGGCGACCAGGTCGCCTCCATGGCCCTTATGTTGCAATGGATCAGCCAGGTCGAGCACACTCCGCTCGAGGACGGCGACGCCTCGTTCCATCCGCTCGCGCTCCGCTGGTTGTGGGCGGTCGAGGAGCGCGAGCGCCTGACCGGCGAGGACCAGTGGCCGCTCGTGGCCAAGTTCTTTTCCCATCTCGAGGCCAGTGCCGATGCCCACTGGCACGTGCCGAAGTTCGAGTTGCAGGGTGAGTTGCTGGACGATGACGAAATCGACGAAGACGACGAGCAACTCGCCGGCGACGTCGGTGATGAAGACGTCGACGATATCGGCGAAGAAGAGCCCTGGAGCGAGATTGACGAGGAGAACGAGGGTGAACACGAGTTGTTCGGCGCCGCCTACGAAGACATGGTCTACCGCGATAGCACCGACGACGGGCTCGACGCCGACGTATTCGATGAACTCGGAATGGGGAGCGAGTTCGAGCTTGAGGAGGAAGCCCAGCGGCTGGGCAGTCACCTCGAGTTTCTGACCACCGTCGCGCGACTCTGGCGGCAGGTGGCCATCGACTGGAGTGTCGACCCGGTCCGGCAGCCCGATCGCCGCGAACTTTTTGGCAACTGGTACCAGCAGGCGGTGGCCCGTTACGGCAACCTGTTGGAATTGATCGAAGCCGTGCAGCGCTACCCGCTCACGCAGCCGACCGGCTCCCACGACTCGATGGTCGAATACGACCGGCAGCGGATGATCAAGGACACGCTCCTGGAGCAGATCATCGCCACCTGCGTGCAAACTGCCGACGCGGGTCGCCTGCTGTGCGCGACATCCGGCGAGGCGGCCGAATGTGTCGCCA
Source organism: Lacipirellulaceae bacterium (assembly GCA_044868555.1). Classification (GTDB taxonomy): domain Bacteria; phylum Planctomycetota; class Planctomycetia; order Pirellulales; family Lacipirellulaceae; genus JABDGM01. The sequence continues at coordinate 38,289 of JBIOWO010000012.1, forward strand.
ACGCCGAGCGCGGGCTGGACGTGTGCGGCTCGCTCGGTGTGTTGCGGGGCGTGCTGGCCGGCGATGCCGACGCCGTCGCCGAGCACTGGCCGGCGTTTACAAAGTGGCTCGCCGCGCAGGAATTGCTCTACGTGCCGCTGGCCCGCGGCGGCCGACCGCGGCGAATCGTCCGCGCCCGCGCTTGCGGCCAATTGATCTACGACCTCCTGGCCTGGCTGCCCCGCCTCGGCCTCATCCGCGAAACGTGCCAGCTCCTCGATATCGCCCAGGAGATGGAAACCGAGCACCCCGTCGGGCCGGGCGCAGTCACCGAATACGACCGCCTTTTTGCCTGCGGCTACCAGGCGATCGTCCGCTCGCTCGTCGCCTCGGCCGAAGACTGGGATCGGGGTCGGGAGTCATTTTCGACGGAAGACGAAGCGACTTCGACATGCGCCCCAGTCGAAAATGAGTCCCGACCCCTTGGCGCTCAAACCCGCCCGTCGGACACCATGCTCGTCGAGGCCCTGCAGGACCTCACCGAATCGCAGCTCAACCGCTGGCTGGCCCACAGCCGCACGTTGCGATTGAGCGTCGTCGAACGGCTCGCCGACAAGGCCGAGTGGCAGGCGTTCGTCGCCTTCGTCGAGCGATACGGCAAGGACCTGTTCACGCAGAAGTTCCTCAACCCGGGCAACCTGCGGGCCATTCTCCACCAGCGCACGAGCGTCTGGCTTTCGAATCTGGTGGAAGACCCCGACTTCGAAGACCTGCTGCTCGTCCAGGAGCTGGGCACGGCCGTTTCGCACGAGGACGCCGCCAAATGGCTCACTATCGCCATCGAAGCGATCGTCGAAAACTACCGCGAGTACCGCGACTACAACACGACCACCACCCACTCCGATCACGGCGAGCTGCTCTACACGCTGATCGACTTCTTACGGCTGCGGGCCGCGTACGACCGCGTGGCCTGGAATCTGCGGCCCGTCGTCATGGCCCACGAAATTCTCGTCCGCCAGAATCGCCCCACCGCCGCCGACCAGTGGCAGCAAGCGCTCGCCGAGCGCACGGCCGAAGCGGCCGACGCCAACCTGGCCCGCTTCGACGAGCTGTGCCGTGAATACGGCATCCGCCTGCCCAGCATCGCCGAGCGCTTGGGCGAGCGGTTCACGCGGCCGCTGGCGATCGACCGCGTCCGCGGCCTCGTGGAGCCGGCGATCAATGCCGTCGACCGCAACAACCAGGCCCCCTTCGCCGCGCTGCGCCAGGAAATCGCCAGCCTCGGTCACGAACCGGCCGGCGCCGGACTCGACTTGCCCGACTGGCTCGAAGCGCTGGAAGAAGAAGTCACAATGGTCCGATGCTCCCACCGCCACCGCCAGCCCAGCGACGACGTGCTGCGGCGAATCGAGCAAGTCCGCCTTAGCTGGGACGACTGGCAACAACAAATCGGCGAAGATGGGCCGTAGCTGACGGAGGCCTGCTCCGGGACCTGCCAGCGAGTAGTGTGCCAGACTTTCCTGGTCATCCGGGCGCTCCCTGAGTACTGTGCCAAACTTTCCTTGCTATCCTGGCGTCGCCGAGTACTGTGCCAACTTACCGTGTGTAGGCCTGGCACACTACTGGTCGGAAAGAGATCGACTTGCCGGGCAGCGGCACAATCTGCCATATTGACATTTGTATACCAGCGAGCCGGGGCGTCCGCTCGACTGAGCTTGCCGAAGCCCCACCCCCCGATTCTCCGGCACGTCGTTTACTGGAAAGGAAACCCCATGTCCGACCTCTTCGCCGCAACCTCGCCAACCGCTACCGAGGAACTTCGGCGCTCTTCCGGCACCGACTTCAGCGACCTGCCGATGCCGCTGGAGTTATTGGTGGAAGATCGCGAAGTGATTCGCGCCCTCAGCGAATACCCGGAAGGGGACGAGCGCAACCATTACGCCCTCGAAGCGCTCAAGATCGGCATCCTGGCGCTTCGTCACGTCGGCGGGCAGGCCAGCGCCGATCTCATCCAACGCGAAGTTCGCGGCATGCAGCTCGCGCTCCAACAACATCACCAGTCCGTCCACTCCCAAGTGACGGCCACGCTGAAGGAGTATTTCGATCCGCACGATGGCCGGTTCAGCGAACGCGTCCAGCGACTCATCGGCCAGGACGGCGAATTGGCCCGTTTGCTCAAAAGCCAGATCGACGGCGAGAATTCGCAGCTCGCCCGCACGCTGCTCACCCACGTCGGCCGCGAAAGTCAGTTGATGCGGCTCTTGGATCCACAGCAATCCGAGGGCTTGCTGGCCACGCTCCGTGCATCAGTCGAGACCCAACTTGCGCAGCAGCGCGACCAGGTCCTCAAGGAATTCTCGCTGGACAACAAGGACGGCTCGCTGTCGCGGTTGGTAAACGAACTGACCACGAACCACGGCGATTTGAACAAGAACCTGCAAATCAAAATTGACGCCGTCGTGAAAGAGTTCTCCCTCAATGACGAAAACTCCGCCCTTAGCCGACTCGTCCAAAATGTCACGCACGCCCAGCGCACGATCACCAACGAGTTCTCGCTCGATAGCGAGACATCGTGCCTGTCGCGAATGAAGCGGGAATTGTCCGAGCTGTTGACCGCCGCCGATCGCAAGAATCGAGAGTTTCAGGAGGAAGTAAAAGTTGCGCTCGCCAAGATTGTCACGACGCGTCAAGAGGCCGACCGCACGACCCGCCACGGCGTCGCATTTGAGGACGCCGTTTGCGAGTTCCTGGCCCGCGAGGCCCAGCACGCCGGCGACATTGCTTCGCCCACCGGACACACCACTGGCAACATCAAGAACTGCAAGATCGGCGACTGCGTCGTCGAGCTCGGGCCGGACACGTCCGCGCCCGGCGCCAAGATCGCCGTCGAAGCCAAGGAGGAAGCCGGCTTCTCGTTGGCCCGCGCCCGCGAAGAGATCGAAACCGCCCGCAAGAACCGTGGCGCCGATTGGGGCCTGTTCGTGTTCTCCAAGCGCGTCGCCCCGGTCGGCCTCGAACCATTTCAACGTTACGGAAATGATATGGTCGTCGTCTGGGATGCGGAAGACACGACAACCGACGTGTTCCTGAAGGCCGGCATCATTGCAGCCCGTGCCCTGTGCTTCCGCGCCGGACGCCATTCAACCGCTCAGCAAGTCGATATCCAGGCCATCGAAAATGCCATCCTGGAAATCGAGCGGCGGGCTGGTAATCTCGACGAAGTCCGCAAGTCGGCCGAAACGATCCATTCATCGAGCACAAAAATCCTCGACCGCATCCGCATCGACCGCGAAGCGCTTGAAAAGCAAGTCGCCGTTTTGCGCGAGCGCGTCGACGATCTGAAAAACACGATCGTCGCGCAAGAATAATAGGCTTAGAACGCCCCCGCCGGCGTCGGCCACGCCAGTTCCTCATTCGCCGCCGCTACGGTGCCCCGGTCGATCTTCTCCGCTCCTGCCGCTGCGGCGGCCAAGAGCGCGAAGTCGGCCAATCGCACCAACCGCCGTGGCACGCCGCCGCTCAGTTCGTGCAACAGCGCCAGCGCGCCATCATCAAACAGCGGCTCAAACCGGCCCGCCTCCACCAGCGCCGTCTGCACGTAGCCGATCGAGTCGGCAGGTTCCCACGGCGTCAGGTCGATTCGCAGATCGACCAACTCGCGAAAGGGTTCGTTCCACCGCGCCGCTTGCCCCGGCTCGGCCGCTAGCACGATCGTCCATCGCGTCGCCGGCGTCGCTTCCAGCCGGGCCAGGCGAACAAGCTGCGTCATCGTATCCGGCCCGGCGCTACCCGCATCGTCCACGAGCAGCACGGTGCCGACCTGCTGCAGGCGATTCTCCGCCACGCGGTCGGCGATCTGCCGCCACAATCGCTGCACGTCGGCATCCTCGCGCGGCCCCGTGCCTAGCCCCGACGCAATCTGCCACAACAGCTCGCGCGTGCTGACGCCCAGCGAATCGACGGCCACCACCGCGTGCCCTTGCCGCGCCAGTTGCCGCGCCGCCACTTCGAGCACCAGCGATTTGCCGACGCCCGCCGCGCCTAACAGCGCGCCCAGCCGCCGCCGCGCATCGACCAGGTACTCGATCCGCGCCAGCGCCTCGTTGTGCCCCGGCGTCGGATAAAACTGCTCGGCCGCCGGCACACTTGCAAACGGCCAGTGGGTCAGGCCCCAATGCGCGAGCGGCAGCGATTCCTGTTGTGGCGTCGACATCGTGTGTGATTGGGCGGCCGGATGTGAGAAAACCGAAAGTCGGCGCGGAGACCCGCGCTTTCGTCATAGTCGGTAGATTTTGCGGCCACACTTGAACCACAGCGCCAGCACCCACTACGCTGGGGGAGGCTGTCAGCTATCAGCTATCGGCTGTCAGCTCAAAAACTGGAGTGTCCGGCCGATAGCTGACAGCCGACAGCCGACAGCCCTCTTGTCCTCCCGCTTCTACCATCCGACGCCGATCACCGGCGAGCACGTAACGCTCGACGGCCCGGAGGCCCATCACCTGCTGCACGTGGGCCGGGCGCCGGTGGGGCAGGGGGCGACGCTATTCGACGGCAGCGGGGCTGAGTTCGCTGCGGTCGTCGAGAAGCTGGGGCGTTCGACCGTCGAGCTGCGGATCGTCGAGCGGATCGAAGCCGACCGCGAGCTGCCATTCACGCTCACGATCGGCGTCGCGCTGCCGAAGGGCGACCGTCAGAAGTGGCTCGTCGAAAAGCTCACCGAACTGGGTGTCACAACACTTGTGCCGCTGGCGACCGAGCGCGGCGTGGCCCAGCCCACGGCCGGCGCGCTCGACCGTTTGCGCCGCAGCGTGATCGAAGCCTCCAAACAATGCGGCCGCAACCGCCTCCTGCAAATCGCCGAACCGCAAGCGTGGAGCGAATGGATCGAGCAAACACCAACGGCCAATGAACGCCGCCTTCTCGCCCATCCCGACGGCGTGCCGCTTAGCGACATCCGTCTCGCATCACCGCCACCCACCCGCCTCGCCATCGGCCCCGAAGGCGGTTTCACCGACGCCGAAGTCGCCGCCGCCACCGCCGCCGGCTGGCAACCGGTCGCCCTCGGCCCGCGCATCCTCCGCGTCGAAACAGCCGCCGTCGCGCTCGCCGTCGCGATCGCGCTGCGATAGAAACCGTCGCGAAAGGGTGGCTGGGGTCGAGGCCCCGCCGAGCCCCCAGAAGATTCGACAACTGGGGGCTCGCCTGAAGCTCGACCCCAGCCACCCTCTTCAATGAAAGCGAGCACTCACTGCCCGCCCAGCGTCAACTTCGAGGTTCCCAGCGGCCCGGCGTACTTCGGATGCACCACATACCGCGGGAGCGACGCACCGAATGAGAATCGCGACGACCACTGCGACGCCTGCCGATCGATCGCCTGCTGGGCCGACTCGCCTTCCTGCAGGTGGATGATCGACGGCGTGTAGCCCGATTGCAGCATCGACGTTTGCTTCCACACCGATTGTCCGTCGACGGTCAGCTCGACCTCGTACATTTTTTCGGTCACGGTCACCGATTCCACGTTCGACCGATCGAAGCGGGAAAAGCCGCGGCTGTACTCCTGCGTTTCGCTTTTGCCGGTGACGATCCGCGCCGCGAGCCTCAACGGCGAATCCGACGCCACTTCCATGCCGCTCTGCGCCAGGCCCGACTTGAGCGCTTCCTCCGCCTTGGTCTGCTCCTCGCCGCCCAATTGCAGGTCGAGCGCTACCTTGGCGCCCGGCTTGACGGCCAAAATCTCGTTCGCATCCAGATTCGCGTCGGCCGCCAGCACTTCCTCGGTGAGCAACTTGGCCGGCACGATGCCCTGCGTGTTGCCGCTCGACATGATCATCCACTGCCAACCGCCATAGGGCACCGACACGCTCGGCCCGCCCTCGTACCGCCACAGCACGAGCCGTTTTGGTAGATCGACCACGTCCGATCCGCCCACCAGCAGGTGCTTGCTGTCCAACCAGCTCACCGAGCCGTTGCCCTGCAACGCATTGCAATCGAAATCGCGCTGCAGCTTGCCGGTCGTCGCGTCCCACACGTAGACGCTCTTTTGCGACACGCAGGCCAGGTGGCCGCCGTTCTCGCTGAACGCCAGTTTGCCCGATTTCAAGCTCACCCCGCCCATGCGAGCCAGCAATTCGCCGTCCGACGCACGAAAGATCTCCACGCCCCGCGGCGTCGCCAGGGCCACGTGCTTCCGCCCGGGGCTCAGCGCCGGCTCGCTTCCGCTTGCTCCGTCGATTTGATACACGGCCGACGGCGTGTTGCCGTTCATCTTCCACAGCACCAGCATGCCCTCGCCATTGAACGTGAGGAACTGCTCTTCATCGAGCCAGGCCGCCCACGAAATGTTGCTGTTCCACGATTCGCTCGACGCATAGGGCCACCACGTGGCGACCTCCGTCGCCTTGCTGCCATTGATGTTCATCACGGTCAGGCGAGTTTTATCGTTGTGGCCGTCGCCGCCGCCCACCAGCAGTACGCGTTTTGCCTGCGGCGACAGCGCGCACCACGTCGAGCCGCCCAGAATGTTCGTCGATCCGAGCGACTTGCGAGTCTTCAGGTTGACGATCTCCATCCGGCCGATGCTCTTGTTGAACGGATCGTGGTAGGTGACCAAGGCAATCGGCGAGTCACCCCCGCCGATCCCCATGCCCATCACCCGTTCATGGACGCTGGTCGTTCGTTTCAGCGCCGTTGGCTGGGGCCGCCACTTCGGATCCAGGGCGAGCGTGGCCGGATCGAGCGGCACGCCCGCGCCCGCCGGATCGCCCGGCAAAAGCGGGCTCACATTCGCCCAATCGCCCTCGTTCTGCTCCTCCGCGGGCTCTTCTTCGGCCGCGTCCATTTCCGTCGCGTCCGCCGCGCCTTTTGCGCCTCTCGCGCCGTCACCAAAACCGGACGGAGCAGGCCGGTTGCGCTGGAAGTCGCGCGAGTTGCGGGCCGTCACATCGACGGCCGGACCGGCCCCCTCGGCGAATGGCGAATCGGCATCCGGCACTTCTAGCGGCGCGGCGGGTGTGCCGGTCTTTTTTCGCTCGCGGATCCGCTTGATGGCGTCCCGCGCCGCCAGCTTGATCTCGACGTTCTTGCTCGACGAAGCCTTTTGCAACAACGGAACGCTCTTGTCCGTACCGACTTCACCCAATAACTGCACCGCCGCCAACGACACTTTCGCATCGCTCGACGGGGCCGCCTTGATCAGCGCATCCTCGGCCACCGGGCCCATTCGGCGCAGCGAGTTCACCGCCTTGTCGTGGTTGAAGAAATTGCCCAGGAATCGCGTGGCCGCCTCGGCCCCGCGCGGATCCTTCAACTTGCCCAGGCCCGTGAATACGTGCTCCGAGACGCTCAGCTTTTCATTCTCCATCAGTTCGATCAGCACGGGCACGCTGTACTTGCCGGCCCAAATTACCAGCCCCTGAATCGCCTCGTCCTCCGTGCTGCCGCTTTTCTCCAGCGCCAGAGTGCGGTAGCCGCGGGCGATCAGCTTGCGAGTGTCTGGGTTGGCGACGTCGCTGGGCCGCACACGGAGAAACGCCCGCGCCGCCTCCTGCTTGCCGAAGGTGTCGTCGGAGTTCAATAGCTGTGCGAGCCGCGCATACTCCCGCTGCAACGAACTGTTGGCCGGAGCGGCAGGCGTGACAGAGGGCGTCGAGGGTGCCGACTCCGTTGTCTGGTCCTGAGCCCAACCCGGAGCGATTCCAATCAATGCGGCCAAAAAGGCCCCAAGAAACGACTTGCCCACCATCGCTCATCTCCCTTGCCGTGATCCCACCACGCGACCTACCCAAGAGAACAGGAAACGCCGAAAAGTGTTACACCAAGCGTCTTCTCCAGCGTAACATAGCAGCCTCCTAGCGGCAACGAACTTACGACGTTTCAGTGTACTCCTCTCGCTCCGCGAGATGCATCGTTTTACCGTCTCTTGTGACAATTCCCCTCTCGCGGAGCGAGAGGAGTACACTGGTCGCCCGGCGGGCCGGCTCGTAGACTGAACAGAGGATTGCGGCTCCACGTCGTCTGTCCCGTTTGCCCTGTTTGCCCCATGCCCATCGACGAAGAAGAATTATATCAGGAGCACATCCTCGACCATTACGAGGACCCGTTCCATCGTGGCCACCTGCCGACCGCGACCCATGTGCACGAAGAGAACAACCCGCTTTGCGGCGACGTGGTTCGGATCGAATTGGCTCTCGACGACGCGGGCCGCATTCGCGACGCCTTTTTCACGGGCCAGGGCTGCGTAATCAGCCAGGCCTCGGCCTCGATGCTGCTGGAAGAGATGGTCGGCAAAAGTGTCGCCGACGTAAAGCACTTCTCGGCCGAGGACATGCTCAAGCTCTACGGCGCCCGTTTGACGCCGAACCGCCAGAAGTGCTGCTTGCTCTCTTGGAAAGTACTGCAATCAGCCGTCCACTCGCCAACGAACCACAATGATCACAAGTAAATTCGACTAAGGATTTCACCACAGAGTACACAGAGGACGCAGAGAAGACGGGAATTGCAGAATGCAAATTGCAAAATGAAGAATCCGAAATTGAAAATTTGCGATTCGCATTTTGCAATTTGCAATTCTTCTCTGTGTCCTCTGTGCCCTCTGTGGTGAATTAAGAATGCTCGAAATCGAAACACCCGCCGTCGATCGCTCGAAGCTGCTGCCGGCGAAGCTGCGCGAGGATTTTCCCATTCTCCAGCAGACGGTGCACGACGGACATCCACTGGTGTTTCTCGACAATGCCGCCAGCACGCAGCGGCCGCGGCAGGTGATCGAAGTCCTCCGCCGCGTGTACGAGCACGATTACGCCAACGTCCACCGCGGCATCCACACGCTCAGCGAACGCAGCACGGCCCAATACGAAGAGGCCCGCCGCAAAGTGCAGGCCTTCATCGGGGCCGAACACGACCGCGAAATTATCTTCACCTCCGGCTCCACCACCAGCATCAACACAGTCGCCCGCAGTTGGGGCGATGCCAACGTGCGCACTGGCGACGAAATCCTCGTCACCACGATGGAGCACCATTCGAACCTCGTGCCCTGGCAGCAGTTGGCCGAGCGGACCGGCGCCGTCATGCGTCATATTCCAATCACCGACGACGGCCTGCTGATCCTCGATGCGCTCGACACGCTCTTGACCAATCGCACGAAGATCGTGGCCGTGGCCTCGGTCTCGAACATGCTCGGCACGGTGAACCCGATCGCCGAGATCGCCCGCCGGGCCCACGCGGCCGGCGCGGTCGTGCTCGTGGACGCCGCTCAAAGCGTGCCCCATCTGCCGACCGACGTTCGGGCCCTGGGCGCCGACTTTCTCGCTTTCAGCGGCCACAAAATGCTTGGCCCGACCGGTATCGGCGTCCTGTGGGGTCGCGAGGAACTGCTCGACGCGATGCCACCGTTCCTCGGCGGCGGCAGCATGATCAACCGCGTCTACCCCGACCACTTCACGCCCGCCGAGCTGCCGGCCAAGTTCGAAGCCGGCACGCCGCCGATCGCCCCCGCCATCGCGCTCGGCGCAGCGATCGACTACCTCAACGCGATCGGCGTCGACGCCGTCCAGCGCCATGAACACGAGCTGGCCCGCTACGCCTACGAGCGGATGCAAGCAATTGATGGCCTTACGATCCTCGGCCCGCCGCCCGAGCTGCGGTCCGGCCTCGTAAGCTTCACGCTCAACGCGGTCCACGCCCACGACGTGGCCCAGGTGCTCGACATGCACGGCATCGCGGTCCGCGCCGGCCACCACTGCACCCAGCCGCTGCACGACCGACTCGGCATCACCGCCAGCAGCCGGGCCAGCTTCTACCTCTACAACACACCGGCCGAGGTCGACCTCTTGATCGAAGTGCTGTGCCAAATTCAAGAACGATTCCGCCCCCAAGGCCGCCACCGCCGGCCGAAAAACCCCGCAAACGATGAGTGAGCCGGGTCGTCCCCGACCCCGATATTGCCCGGTCTTGCCACCGCCGGCCGAATCCTCTACATCACGGCCAATACACTCCCATACGACCGTTGTCGGCCCCGCGACCGGTAGCTATAATCCGTAATTCGCTATCTCGCCCAATCCGCCAAACCTGTCAATTGGCGCGGCGTGCCGATTGGCAGACGGAGTGGGCCGCGGTGATTGTTCGCGCAGCCGGCGATGGGCCGCTCGTGCGATACTCACCAACCGACGATCGCTCGCGCGATCGACCAAGTGGAGCCATGCGTTTTTGGCTGTTAGACACGATCCGGTCCTACGAGCCGGGCGCGCAGTTGACAGCGGTCAAGAACGTGACGCTGACCGAGGAGTACCTCGCCGACCATTTTCCCGAGTTCCCCGTGCTGCCCGGCGTGTTCATGCTCCAGGCGGCCACCGAGGCCGGGGCCTGGTTGTTGCGATTGAGCGAAGACTACGCACACAGCATCATCAGCCTGAAGGAAGCCAAGAACGTCAAATACGCCGACTTCGTTCCGCCTGGTCACACGCTCACCGTCACCGTCTCGCTCATCAAGCGCGACGAACGACTGGCGACGATGAGCGTGGAAGGGCGAGTGAGCGACCGGCCAACGCTGAGCGGGCGACTGGTGCTCGAACGATACAACCTGGCCGAGCGCGATCCCAAACAGGAAGCGATCGACCAACAACTGAAACAATATTTCCGCCGGGTGCAGCAGGTGCTGCTGCCATCTGCAGGTCAGGCTTCAGCCTGACGGATAGAAAAACTTATTCGGAGGAATCGAGAGCGATGCCGTCGACAACGTCCAAACCAGAAATCTTTTCCAAGGTGCAGGAAGCGCTCGTCGATGCGCTGGGCGTCGAGGAAGACGAAGTCACTCCCGAAGCCACGCTCCAAGGCGACCTGGGCGCCGAGAGCATCGACTTCCTGGACATCGTATTTCGGCTGGAAAAAGCCTTCGATATCAAGATCGAGCGGGGCGAGTTGTTTCCCGAGGACATTCTCACCAGCGCCGACTACGTCGTCGACGGCAAGGTCAACGCGGCCGGCATCTCCAAGCTCAAGGAACGCATGCCGTTCGCCGACCTGTCGCGATTCGAATCCAATCCGGTCGTCCTCAACCTGAGCAAGCAACTCACGGTCCAGGACATGTGCAACTTCGTCGAGCACAAGCTCGCCGCCTAAAGGCGGAGGTGAGTAGGTGAGTAAGTGAGTAGGTGAGTAAGTCGCCCGCCACTTGGCCACCTACTCACCTACTCACCTACTCACTTACTCACCAACTCCCATGCGTTGGTTCTGGCTCGACCGCTTCACCGAGTTCGTCAGCGGCTCCCACGCCACCGGCCTGAAGTGCGTCTCGCTCAGCGAAGATTACCTGCATGACCACTGGCCGTATTATCCGCTGATGCCAAGCGCGTTGGTGGCCGAGGGCATGGCCCAATGCGGCGGCCTGTTGGTGAGCGAGGTGTACCGCTTCCACGAGTTGGTCGTGCTGGCCAAATTCTCGAAGTGCGCGTTCGACGGCGAGGTGCGGCCGGGCGACACGCTCCGCTACCATGCCAAAATTGAACAAGCCAAGGAGGGGGGTGCCTCAGTCTCCGTAACCGCGCATGTCAAGGATCGCCAGCATGCCCACTCCGAAATTTTTTTCGCCCGCCTCGACCCGGAATCATCCGAACAAACCAAAGGCCGCCGACTATTTGACCCCGTCCACCTCTTGCATTGGTTGCGGTTAGTGGGAGTATTCGACATCGGCACCCGCCCCGACGGCACCCGCCTGCGACCAGAAGATTACGGCTTTCCTTCTCTGACCTCCGACCTCTGACCTCCGACCCCTTTATTCCCATGAGACGACGCGTTGTAGTAACCGGCGTGGGCTGCGTGACGCCGCTCGGCACGACTGTGCCCGAGCTGTGGGCCAATCTGCAAGAGTCGAAGTCTGGCGTCGACTTCACGACGCTGTTCGACGCCAAGAATTTCCCCACTCGCATCTCGGCCGAGGTCCGCAACTGGTCGCTGGCCGACGTCGGCGAGGACCCGGCCGTGTGGGAGAAGCGCGGCCGGCACACGCGGTTCGCCATCGGCGCCGCCCGACAAGCGGTCGACGACTCCGGCATCGACGGCTCGGCCGACCCGGACCGCTTCGGCGTCTACCTCGGCGCCGGCGAAGGCCAGCAGGATTTCCATAATTTCAGCCACATGATGGTCGCCGCGCTCCAGAACGGCGAGCTCGACCTGGGCACGTTCATCCAGGAAGGCCTCAAGCGGCTCGACCCGCAACTCGAGCTCGAACAAGAGCCCAACATGCCGGCCGCCTACGTGGCCACGCATTTCGGCGCCGAAGGCCCCAACTTCAACTGCCTCACCGCCTGCGCCGCGAGCAGCCAGGCCGTCGGCGAGGCGACCGAGATCATCCGCCGCGGCGAGGCCGACGTGATGCTCTCCGGCGGCGCCCACAGCATGATCCACCCCTTCGGCGTCACCGGCTTCAACTTGCTCACCGCGCTCAGCGAGAACAACGCCGAGCCTCAGAAGGCGTCCCGCCCGTTCGACCTGCACCGCGACGGCTTCATCCTGGGCGAAGGGGCCGCGATGGTCGTCCTCGAAGAATACGAGCGGGCGAAGAAACGCGGCGCACCCATTTACGGCGAAATCCTCGGCTACGGCACCACGGCCGACGCCTTCCGCATCACCGACACGCACCCCGAAGGCCGCGGCGCGATCACCTGCATGAAGATGGCCCTCAAGGACGCCGGCCGCAACCCGGAGGACATCCACTACATCAACGCCCACGGCACAAGCACGCAAGTGAACGACCGCGTGGAAACGCTGGCCATCAAGGAAGCGCTCGGCCCGGTCGCCTACAAGATCCCGGTCTCGAGCACCAAGAGCATGACGGGCCACCTGATCGCCGCCGCCGGCGCCACGGAGCTGATCATCTGCCTGATGGCGATCCGCGACGGAGTGGTCCCGCCCACGATCAATTACCAAACCCCCGACCCCGTCTGCGACCTCGACTACGTCCCCAACACAGCCCGTAAGCACACGGTCCGCACGATCCTCACCAACAGCTTCGGCTTCGGCGGCCAGAACATCGCGCTGGTGGCTGGGGCGGTGTAGGAGAAGGTAGTGAGTCAGCTTGGAAAAATAAGCGTGCTGGGAGTTCACCCAGTTGAACCGTCGCAGGAGCATTTCGACGAAACTGTCGCAATACAGTGGGGTCAAGGTTTGACAGGAGGGGAACTGCAGCGAGCAGAAGAGAATGTGCGCGACCATTTTGCGAGATTGTACTTAATCGAGGTCCAACTCGATCCGCCGGATGCCTTGACAGATTGGGGAGCGATAACCCAATCAATTTCCGATCAACCTCGATCGAACTGGCAAGTTCCGTATGACGAGCGATTGATCGACGAACTCAGCGGACGTTGGGCGTTCTATTTCCATTACCTTGATGTTTATCGCCCGCTCGAATCACCAGTTGGACCACTGACGTTGCCGCGACGTACACCTCGGCCACCCCATCTTTCAGATTTCCACTACGACGCACCAGGGTAATCAGCTTCTTCCGGCGACGCGTAGTTCGCCGACTATTCACGCCAACAAACAAAACCAGCCGCCGTGGCGCGTCCGTGCGCCGCTGGCGGCTGGTAGGCGTGAATCCCTTCACGCAATTCGAATTGTCATGCGACTGCTTTTCTTTCTCGTCGCTCGCCACTCACCACTCGCCGCTGAGATCAATACGGCCCAATCGACGGCGGATTGTCGAGCAGGAAATCGCGCGGCCCACGCAGCGTGTAGTACGGATATGCCGTCTGTGCGACCGGCGGACCAGGATTGAAGTTGTAGTTCTGGTCGCCCGAGTTGCAGCAACCCGGCGCCGGCGGGCCGCAGCAGCCCTCGCAACAATAGCCCTGGCCGCAGCACGCGCCCCCAAAATGCGGCCCAGGCGGACGGCACCCA
>JBIOWO010000013.1:0-7914 GCA_044868555.1 Lacipirellulaceae bacterium
TTCCAGCTCGATTGGTCGCCCAGACAGCACTGGCGGAGCCAGTGGCACCCGTGGGCTCGGCGGCCGCGGACTCTCAACTGCTTCCCATTCGCACGTTCATTGTCCGCTTGCTCGCGGTGATTGCGGCCATCACCTGCACGTTCGGCAACCTGGTCGCCTACGGCCAGACGAACATGAAGCGGCTGCTGGCGTATTCGACGATCGCCCACGCCGGTTACATGATCATGGCCGTTGCGGCGGCCGTGCAGATGGCGGGCACCAATGCGGGCGGAGCTCGCGAAGCGGTCGCCGCGCTGCTGCTCTACCTGTTGCTTTACGTGTTCATGAACCTGGGTGCGTTCGCGATCGTGGCGTTTCTGCGGAGCTCGATCCAGAGCGAGGAAATCGCCGATTACGCCGGACTGATCCGCTCGACGCCGATCACCGCCGTGGCGCTGACGGTGATCCTGGTGAGCCTCATCGGGTTGCCGCCGCTGGCCGGGTTTGTCGGCAAGTTTGTGATCTTCCGGGCGCTGGTCGTGGCGGGCGGACCGTGGATGATCGGCCTGTTGGTGATCGCCGGCATCAATACGGCCATTTCGTTGATTTACTATCTGCGCGTGGCGAAAACCGTGTGCATCGATCCCGAGCCCGACACGCGGGGCCCCGTCTCGATCGGCCTGTTGCCGGCGGCCTATGTGCTGGTGGTCGCGCTGCCGGTATTGTACTACGGCATCCTGTGGACCCCAGTCCTAAGCGTCGCAGAGCAAGCCGCCAAACAATTGTTAATGTAATCGTCTCCTTGTCTCCCCGTCTCCCCCTCTCCCTGTCTCCTTGTCCTTTCCAATGGCTTCATCCGATACGATCGACGTTTTGGACCGCGTGCTGGTGATCCTGCGGCGATCGTTTCCGCAGTATTTGAAGTTCGCGCGGCCGTACGTGCCGGCAGGCCGTGAAAACGTGATGGAGACGATCGATGAGATCACGGCCGGGCAGGATGCGCTGGCCGCGCGCGTGGCCGAGCACATCTTCGAGTCGGGCGCGCTGCCCGATTACGGCAAGTTCCCGATCGAATTCACCGACACGCACGACCTGGAGATCGATTTTCTGATCGAGGAGGCGATCGGCTATCAGAAGCAGGACATCGCCGATCTGGCGCAGTGCGTCGACGCGCTGCGGCTGTCGCCGGCCGCTCAATCGCTGGCGGCCGAGGCGCTTGGCATGGCCAAGGGGCACCTGGAATCGCTGGAAGAGCTGCCGGTGGATCCCACGGCCTCGACGGTTATCCGCGGTGGCGGCGGGCCGGTGCTCAACGACAACTAGACGGCAATTCCTATTTAGTGGTAAGTTCTGCCCGGACAAGTCATCCAAGATTTCAGACGTCCCGCGCGGCCAATGGAATATAATGGAGTGGGCTGGTGACAATGCCTTTATGACGGGAGTGAGATCATGGCCGCAACCAAACCGCTCTACGGCAAAGAAGAGTTCGCGCGACGTGGCGAGGAGATCTACAAGCGGGATATTGAACCCATCGTGAGCAATGGGGACGCAGGCAATTTCGTCGCGATCGACATTGAGACCGGGCAGTACGAGATCGACGCTGACGAAACAGCGGCGTCGGATCGTTTACTGGCTCGCGTCCCCAGCGCCCAAACCTGGTTGAGACGAATCGGGTCCGCATACATCCGGCACTTCGGTCCAGCTCGCACGGAGTGATCATGATCACCGGCGAGGTCTCGGAGGATCGCGAGGGGAGAATTCGGTTGGCAGTGCGCACATCCAGCGGCGATGACCGGGCAGTCGAAATGGTAATCGACACCGGGTTCAACGGTTGGATCAGTCTGCCGTCCACGCTAATCGAAGAACTCGGCCTTCCCTGGCGTCGGCGCGGGCGTGGCGAATTGGCGGACGGCAGTGAGACTATTTTCGACATTTATGAAGCGACCATCATCTGGGACGGCGAATTGCGTCGAGTCTGGGTGGATGAAATCGACGCTGCCCCGTTGGTTGGCACAGCGTTGCTCGATGGCCACACGATGACGATCCCGGTTTGGGCAGGAGGTAACGTCACGATCGCTGCAAGGACGTGAGTGCGCATCGTACGCGTGCTGAACAGGTCTGCTCAGTGGGTGTCGCCATGACCGAATCCGACGCCAACGTGCACGACGGTCCTCCCGATCGCCCACCGACGATAGTGTTGGCCGGAATTGTCCTCGCTCTGATTGCACTCAACGTTTTGGCTACCTGGCTATACCGGTTTGCCGGCCCGCCTGACGACTGGCTGCTCGCCCTAACGTGGGGCGTCTGGGTGTTTGAACCCATCCTGTTTGGTGTTTGGGCAGCGCTGGGCGGCGGTTCCCTGGTAACTCGCTTGCCGATCGCGATTCCATTCTTGCTGATGCTATTCGTCGCACCCGGACTTAACAAAGCGAGCTTTGCCGACATGGAACGCTTTGAGTTCATCATCATGGTCCTAGCCGGAATGGCGATATTCGCCGTCGCAACGATGTTGTTTTTGGCTGCACGCTGGTTTACCGGACTGCGAATCGAGGCGCCTGCCGCTGCGCAGATTGGTGATCGATGTCGAGTACGATTCAGCATGAAATACATGCTCACTTTGATCACCGTCTATGCGGTGTTATTTGGAATGGCGACTCAGTTGAAGTTTCGCACCGAACCGCCGCCGCCATCGTTTATTGTCTTCGGGCCAGACTTTTACATCCACGTCTTCGCCTTAGGCGGCGCCATCGTTTCCGGCATCCTATTGCCGATTATTGCCGTTCCGCTCTTTGTGCTGCGTCAACAGTTTTCAAAACGCGCCGCTCAGTTTGCGGTTGCCTTCTGGCTTGTCGTCACGGTGTTGGCCGCACCGATCTTCGCGTTCCTCGCAGAAGAATCGCCACTGGAAGTGCTTCAATTCACTCTGCTGATACAGCTAGGGGCCACGTTTGTCGGCCTTCTGGTCGCGCTGCCAATGCGATGGGTTGGTTTCCGCCTTGTTAGCGATCGTACGAGGAAATCGTTGTTGTCGGCTAGTTGCTCCGTAGCAGCACCATGATCGAGCTGTTTGACACACACGCCCATCTGGATCAACCGGAGTTTGACGACGGCCAGGCGGCGACCGCTTGACTGCGGCTCACTGGATGGCAGAATACAGGTGGTCAACTTCCCTGGTTCCGAGGCCGAGCCGGCCCTGGCCCGATCGCGAACGCTTCAGTCCGAGAGAATTCATGCCGCAGATCGCAATCGACTACCCGGACGATTTACTTGTCAGTTTGGGGACGTCCGCTGATGCATTCGAAAAGGAGGCTCGATTTGCTTTGGCAGCCAAGTTGTACGAGCAGGGACGTCTCTCCTCTGGCAAGGCGGCTGGGATTGCCGGCATGGCTCGGGTCACGTTTCTAGGCAACTTGCACAGCGCCGGCGTGGCGGCCATCGATCTGGACGAAGGCGACATGGAGCACGAAGCCCGCTATGCCGGCCGAGAGTAGCGATGTCGTCGTCAACACCGGGCCGCTAATCGCGTTGGCTGCCGAGGCGCTCGGCATGGTCAAGGGGCACCTGGAATCGCTGGAAGAATTGCCGGTGGACCCCACGGCATCGACGGTCATCGGCAGCGGCGGCGGGCCGGCGTACGACAACGACTAGACTTTCGTGGTAGTCTATAGGTCGGGTGGAAGCTCGACCTTCTGCGGACGGCCACGAATGCGATGCGTCAAGTCAAAGAGCAAATCAGGCTAGTCATAGTAACGCGGCATCAGGCGACGTTACCTGTTTTCGGTTTGGTACTCGCCTACGCCCTGTTCAACGCAATTTTGTTTGCCGCCGACTGGTCCAACGGCGATATGCCCGAGTCGCTACTTGTCTTCGCCGGGTGTTGCGCCATTCAGCCGATGCTATTAGGATTGTGGGCCGCTTTGGGGCCGGGCGCATTTCTGTTGCGGCTACCCTTGGTGGCGAATGCCCTGGTCCTGGTCGTCTTGGCGACGATTTTGCTGCCGCCACTTGGCGATCGCTCGCTTAATTCAGAGAACGAATTGGTCGTTTGGTTGGTGCTGGTCGGCGCCATGATATTTGTATTTGCCACAATTCTTGGGGCTGTCGTTCGTTGGTGGAGCCGCCAATCAATTCAACTGTTCGGCGACAGCACCCGAAGCCACTCGCCAATTCGCTTCAGCGTGAAATACATTCTCGGACTGACGACCGTGACGGCCGTATCGTTAGCCATGGCGGGAAGGGCCATTTCGCGTTTGCGAGAACCGCTCGACCGCATCTGGTCGGACGTTGATGTTTTTGCACTGGCCGTAACACCGACAATCATTTTCGCGATCTGCCTGCCGATTGCGGTCGTTCCTTGGATCATTCTTTCAGGATTGCCGCGCGCTCCGCTGGTCGTGCTGGGGCTCCTGTTTTGGTTCTTGTGGACAATCGTAACGGCTGTTGTTTTGAAGAACGCTTTTCGGCCGCCTGAAAACATTTTTCCGTTTCTGCTCTCCATTCAATTTGGTGCCGTCGCCGTTAGCCTGGGCTCGGGACTTGTATTGCGCGCCTTCGGATTTCAATTGGTGACTAACTCCCCGACAGTCGCATTACCGGCTAGCAACTCGCCAATCGAGTAACGATGACCGAGCTCTTCGACACGCACGCGCACCTCGATCAATCGGAGTTTGACGACGACCGGGCGGAGGTTATCGCGCGGGCTGCGGCGGCGGGAGTGAAGGATATTGTCGCCGTAGGCGTCTCGGCCGATGCGAGCCTGGTGTGCGTGCGGCTGGCCGGCGAGTTCGAAGGCGTGCACGCGGCCGTGGGGATGCAGCCCAATTATCTTACCGAGGCTAAGCCGGGTGATTGGGACCGCGTGCTGCAGCTTGTCGGCCAGCCGGGCGTCGTGGCGATTGGCGAGACGGGGCTGGACCGCTACTGGGATTTCACGCCGTTTGACGTGCAGCAGGATTATTTTGACCGGCACATCCGGCTGTCGCAGGAGCGCTCCTTGCCGTTCATCGTGCACATGCGTGATTGCGACGAGGACATCCTCGTCATGCTCCGCGAGGCCCACGCCCGTGGGCCGCTAGTGGGCGTGATGCACTCGTTCACCGGCAGCCGGGCGATGATGGAGGAGTGCGTGGCGATGGGCCTCTCGATCAGCTTCGCCGGCATGGTGACGTTTAAGAAGTCAGATGAGCTGCGGGCGATCGCCGCCGCCGTACCGGACGATCGGATCCTCGTCGAGACGGATAGCCCGTACTTGACGCCTGAGCCGGTCCGCAAGGTGAAGCGGAACGAGCCGGCCCACGTGCGATTCACGGCAGGCTGCCTGGCGGAAGTCCGCGGCACGACGCTGGAAACGTTCGCCGCGCTGACGACGGCCAACGCGCGGCGGCTGTTTCTGACTGGGACGCGGTAATGCGTGACATGCCTTCGCCGCGCAGAGGCGTAGGCATGTAGTCGCCTCATCGACATGCTCACGCGGCTGCGCCGCGAGAGCATGCCACCCGACATCCGCACCTACCGCTGGAACGTGTTGTACGCTGGCGGTGCTGGTTTGCGCGTCAGTTGGCCGCGCGTTGTCATGGGGCGCGTTGTGGCGATCGGTTGGGCCGTCGTGCTCCGCTGAGCGGCGATCCATGGATTTGGATTGGCGGAGACGCGGTGCGCCGGTGCCGTGCCGCGGGCCACCTGGGTGCGAGCCACCTGCGGTGGAGCCGTCCGCCGCGCTACTTGCGTGGGCGCCGCGCCGCGGGCTGCGGGTGCAGTCCCCTGCGCGACGTACCCCGAATTCGGCATGGGCCGGCCGGCGTAGTAGCCACCGTTGTTGTAGCCGCGGCTTGGGCCGTAGCCGTTGCTGCAGCTCGGGCAGTAAGCATGTTCGTACGGCTCGCAATAACCGCCGTTGCCGGAGCAGCATCCGCCGCCGCCGCAACCACATCCGCCGCCGCTCCAATTGCCGTAGCAATCGCACGGATCGTGGCAGCA
The DNA here is from genome assembly GCA_044868555.1 of Lacipirellulaceae bacterium. GTDB lineage: Bacteria > Planctomycetota > Planctomycetia > Pirellulales > Lacipirellulaceae > JABDGM01. The sequence goes on from JBIOWO010000013.1 coordinate 5,956, forward strand.
GGGCGGGTCGTTGTGCCATTCGCTCCAATACATATCGCCGCTGCAGCCGCTGCAACCGCAGCAGCAGCGGTCAATCAAGCCCAGCAACCGGCCGCAGCAGGAGCCAAAGCAGCATCCGCCGTAGGACGGGCCGCAATCGCACGAATCGCCGCATCCGCAGCCGCACGTCGGTTCGCAGCAATCGCCGCAACCACATCCGCACGACGCCTCGCAGCAGCCACCGCATCCGCAACCGCACGTCGAGGAGTCGACGCCGCAGCCACAACCGCCGCAGTCGGTGCACGGACAGATCGGCGGGCCGCATGAGTTGCAGCAGTTAAAGGTCTGGCCGGCGAATTGGCGACCGTCGCAGCCGCAACCACAGCCGCAGCCGCACGATGGTTCGCAACCGCATCCGCATCCGCAACCGGGTTCACAGCCATCGCCGCAACCGCAACTGCTGCCGCAGCCGATACCGAAAAGTCCACACACATCCCAGCCGTAGCTGACAGGCGTGAACGAGAGCGCGGCGAGGGCCGCGACAATCAGCGCAGGAATTCGCAATGAGTTTCGCATCTCCAGATCCTTGGGTCGGCGCTCGCGGTGGGCGCGCAGAGGGAGAGACGCGTTCGGCCCGATGACAAGTGCTCCCCCCTGTGCAGCCCGACGGGTTCGCGCGCGAGCGCGCTTGAGTCGGTGGGCCGTGCGGCGTGGGTATCATCGTCGGGCCGACGCCCGGACGATGAGAAAAACCGGTACAATCGGCAGTCTCGGTCGGCTGCGAGTTGATAGCAGCGCGGGCGGGTGGCTGGGGTCGAGGCCCCGCCGAACCCCCAGTACCGCGCGAAACTGGGGGCTCGCTGAAGCTCGACCCCAGGCACCCGACACGCCGTTTCTGGAACTGCACTAGCGGTCTGTCAGGCCTGATTTGATGCGTAGCTGATGTCGCAAGACTTCAGATTCTTGCATGAGGACTGAATTTTTTTGCGAATTCAGCTACATCAGAGGACTGAATTCTTGCGAATTCAGCTACATCAGTTCAAGACTGACAGACCACTAGCTCGCAGATTCCCTTGCTCGCGCTGCGGGCTAGTGCTTCGCGGCGGGGTCCTGGCACGGGCAGACCCAGTGGTGGTTGTAGCCGTCTTTGCGCCAGCATTCGCTGTCGCAGCTATTGCAGTTCGTCCAGTCGGGTAGAAAGCAGTACTGGTCGAGACAGTTGAACGTGTCCTTGGGGGCACAGCATCCCGACAGGCCGAGAATCAGCCAAAGAACGAGCGCCGAAAGTCGCCGTCGGGCCCCCATGACCGCGAATCCTTGCGCCGCCGGGCGCATGACGAGAAGTTAGAAAAGCGCTGGGTATCATCGTCGGGCCGTCTCGCATCCGTTGAGGAATTCGGTACAATCGTCGGGGCATTGTTGGTAGTCCGTGGTCCATGGTCCGTGGTCCGTGGCAGCTATCAGCATGCAACGGACAACGGACAACGGACAACGGACAATCGACCGCCATGGACCGATCGGCCAAGAAATTTTTCAAGGACATGCTCGAGTCGCCCAGCCCATCGGGCTACGAGCAGCCGGTGCAGGACATCGTCCGCCAGTACGTCGGCAAATTCGCCGACGAGGTGCGGACCGACCTGCACGGCAACGTCATCGCCTGCTGCAATCCGGACGCGCCGCTGCGGCTGATGTTCGCCGGCCACGCCGACCAGATTGGTCTCATCGTGTCGCACATCAATGAGAACGGCTATATCTACACCAACACGATCGGCGGCTGGGACCCGCAGCAGCTCATCGGCCAGCGAATGACGATCTACACGGCCGGCGGACCGGTGCCGGCCGTGATCGCCCGCAAGCCGATTCACTTGTTGAACGAGGAGGAACGCAAGCAGGTGGTGAAGCAGAAGGAGCTGTGGCTCGATATTGGGGCGAAGGACCACGAGGAGGCCGCCAAGGTGGTGGCTATCGGCGATCCGGTGA
>JBIOWO010000014.1:0-4066 GCA_044868555.1 Lacipirellulaceae bacterium
GTTCGCCGTGGTGGCAGAGGCGGATGGGCGATACTTGGCGAACGATCCGGCTCGCTCGCAATGGATCAGCGTGTCGAACCCGGTGCGGCCGGGCTGCCCGCCCAGCTCGCAGTTCACGTTCGAGGCCGCGTTCGATTTGACGGGCTACGATCTGTCGACGGTGATGGTCGCGGCGCAAGTGATTGCGGACAACGGCGTGCGGGCGGTGCGAATCAACGGCCAGCCCGTGGCGATCAAGGCGTGGGAACTGAACGAGAAGCAACAGTATTTCAATAAATTCCAGGTCGTGGAGATCAAAGAAGGATTTGTGGACGGCGTTAACCGGGTTGAGTTCGACGTCTGGAACGGTGTCGATCAATATGCGCCCGAAGCGCTCAATCCGATGTCGTTGCGCGTGGAATGGCAGGCCTTCGGGCGACTGATCCAGCCGCCGAAGGGTGACGACAAGCTGATCCAATATCGGTTGATTTCACTGATCCGGAATTTGATTTAGCGTGACCAGCACATTGGCGTCTACGTGCGGTGCGAGATTCGACAGGACAATCACTAGACGATTTGGCGATGACGGTTTGGGCAATACGTCCGGTTCGGGCGTCGGCAGTGCTGTGGGGCAGGCTGCCGCGCTCGCGCCGGAGGCGGGTGCGATCGGTTTGGTGTTGATTGGATTGACGAGCGTCGCTCCGGAAGCGGCGGCGAAATGGTGACGACAAGGCAAACAATAGGTAGTAGCAGTGTCGACAACAACCTAGGTTATGTACCACGCGAGGGAGGTTACTCAACCATGACTTTGACGAACTGGAATGTGTGTCGCACGGCAGCGATCGTTGCGGTGGTCGTGATTGTTTGCATCGGCGGCAGTTCGGTGCGCGCGGCAATTGTCGGGCCGTATACTCCAGACGCCAATACTCTGCAATTGTGGCACATGGATGATGGCACTGCCGCAACTTCGGCCGCGAATGCAGTCGGCGGGGGCCTGACCATGCAAGGCGTGCTCAACGGCGCTACGCTGGGCAACACGGCCGTTTCAGGGTTCGGCACATCGCTGGACGTTTCCGCCGGCGCAAACGCCATTGTGTCGAGCGGCAATCCACCGGCAGTACCTCCTCATCGAGCCATCTTGTTGGGTGCGCCGGCATTGTCGACTTCGAACGGCGGTGCCGATAACGCGGTGGACGACGTGACGCTAAATTTCCGAAATGCAAGCACGGGGGCATTTACGTTAGAGGCCATGATCAAATTCAGCAGCAGTTACGATCCGGCTGCGGCATTCCGCAGCACGGCCGCCACAGCTGCGCCGGGCACAAATAATGGCGTCTACCCGATGGAGATAATCGCGGCCGAAGGTGATGCAGCCGCCAGCGGCCGCCCGTTTCAGTTCCGGTTCGACCAATTAGGATTCAACGCCGGCGGCAATACTTTGGCGAAGCTTGAGTTAAACGGCATCGCCAGCGGAGGACAGTTCTTCGCGCTGGTCCCCACGTCCGGTCCAAATGCGATCAATAATACGGACTGGTTCCATGTCGCCGTTACTTACAACGGCAATGAGAATACGGCCAACAACCTTACCTTCTACTGGACAAAGGTCGATCCGTCGGTGGGAGCCGCGAATGCACTTACGACGGTTAACAATACCGGGGCCACGCCAACAACATGGTTCAACGATCCGGCTGCAAATACAGTCGCAAACGATTTCGCGATCGGCAACGAGGCCCGCAGTAACGGCACCGGCCTGGGGGAAGGCGAAAACTTCTTCGGTTTGATTGACGAAGTGCGGATCAGCGACATCGCCCGAAATGCAAATCAGTTCATCTTTGCGGTACCGGAGATACCGGGCTGGGCGGCTTCGGCGGTGTGCCTGTTGGGCATCGTGGGGGTATCGCAGGTCAAGCGGCGGCGGGCGAAACCCGCGGCGGAAAACGATTGAACGTGTGGTAGACGTAGATGCGACTTTGTGTGTGTTATTTTGTGCTTCATTCTTTGTTGCTGTGGAGGCGTAGCTAATGAGTACTGTGAGATTGACAGCTTTGATAGTGGCGACAGCGCTGCTGCTGTCCCAAGCCGCAACTGCGGCAGTGCTTTACACCGACTCGTTTTCGGGCACCGGTGTGAATTTGAATGGACTGGGTGTTGAGGGCGGCGCATTTTCGCCGGCAAACTGGTCGGCGAACGCGACCTACTTCAGTGATGGAAGCCTCGATGAATCGGTGGAGGGCGGCGCCTATTTGCCGTTCGACCCGGTGGTCAACGCCAAATACACTCTTTCGCTCGACGTGTTCAACACGACGGACCGGTGGGTGGCGCTCGGTTTCGCCCGCGATCCAATCGCCTCGCCGGGTGCCGATCAGGTCAACGACCGTCTTTCGAACGAGGTCGAAGGCATCGCCTGGATGCTGTTTCGCGATCACGCAACGGACGCCACTCAGGATATCCAGCTCTTCGCCGGATTGCGAACGAACAACGGGATATTGGATGATAATACGGCCGTCACCCATAACCAGGTGAACAATCTGCGGATCGACATCGACACCACCGGCGCCGGCGCCAACTTTACCGCGGAGTTCTTCCTCAACGGCGTGTCGATCACCGACGCCGACGGTGTAGCCGGCGGGCCGACGGGGCCGCGGACGGTCAACATCGCCGTGGCTGACATTAACTTCGTCGGAATGGCGTATGACGACGCGACGACCGCGGCACAGATCACCGTTGACAATTTCCGATTGACGGGACCGGTTCCTGAACCGACGTCGCTCGCGCTGGCTGGCCTCGGCTTGCTGGGGCTAGGGGTCGCACGGAAACGACGCCGATAGGACAATGCCAGCTGGAACTGGTCGAGGAGCCAGCAGCGCGGACCAGGGGTCGACGGATCGTGACTTGTCCGCGATCCTTGCGTATCGGAAACCGGAACAAACGAAGAGACATGGTGACAGCCGCACAGATCCGCTGTGTTTGCATCCTGGTCGCTGCGCTATTGGCTTGCGTGATTCCGCAGGCCTGGGGACAAGACCAGTTGACCCTGCTGGGCGACATGGTGCTCGACAACGACGCGCTGTTGATGCCGATCACCGCGACGTATGGCCGGGCGATCAATGGCGTGGAATTTCAGACCGAATCCCTGCTGACGTACAACGGGTACCAATACGCTACGTGGTATCACAATGGCAGCGATGAGGACGTTTACATTGCGCGGCGCAATCTGAGCGGCTCGACCTGGGAAGTGTTGGACGCGGGCAAAAACCTTGATAACGGCGATAGCCCGGCGTGGGACGCCCACAACGTCGTCTCGATCGGCGTGTCCGGCGACGGCCGCATACACTTCTCCTGGGACCATCACAACAGTACGCTCCGCTACATGAATACGATTGCCGGCGTCGCCACGAATCCCGGCAGCACCGCTTGGGACGCAACCATTTTCAACGCCGAACGCAGCGCCCTCAATGCGGGCGGGTCGGCGATCGGCGACGTGACCTACCCGCAATTCATCACCAACCCCATCACGGGCGACCTGGTGATGGACTATCGCACGGGCAGCAGCGGAAATGGCAATGTGCACATGTCCACGTTTCGCACGAGCACCGGTTTGTGGGATGCACCGCACCTGTTCATCAATGGCACGACCGTGATCCCCTATGACGACGATTACGGCTCCGCCTCGAACGAGCGGAACGCGTACCTCAACGGCTTCGATATCGATGCCACCGGCCGCATGCACACGACGTGGACTTGGCGCGAGGCGGCCACCGGCAGCTCGAATCACGACATCATGTACGCGTACAGCGACGATGGGGGTGATACGTGGCTCAACAACGCGGGTGCGGTGGTCGGCACCGTCGCCAGCCCGATCACCATGAACTCGCCTGGAATCATCGTCGTGCCCAAGGATCGTGGCAACACGCTGATGAATCAGCAGACGCAGGCGGTCGATAGCGACGGGCGCCTCCACGTGGTGATGTGGCACAAAACGGACGCAGCGACTCCGGTGACCGGGTTCACGACCGCGCCGGCCGCTTACTATCACTACTTCCGCGATCCCGTGACCGCCGTCTGGACCAGAACGGAACTGCCGACG
>JBIOWO010000015.1:0-8594 GCA_044868555.1 Lacipirellulaceae bacterium
CGCCCATTGCCGAAGATTCTCGACTGCAGCCACCCGTAGGTGTCTGGGCAGTGTCTCAGTCCCAGTGAGGCGGGCCACGCTCTCACGCCCGCTATGCATCATTGCCTTGGTAGGCCATTACCCTACCAACTAGCTAGTACAACGCAGTCCGCTCCCATGGCGGAATCACACCTTTAGTCCGAAGACATCATCCGGCATTACCCACAGTTTCCCGTGGCTATTCCGGTCCTCGGGGTACGTAACTACGTATTACTCTCCCTTTCGCCGCTCTCAGAGTCCACTCACCTGGAACACACGACACCCGGCCAAGATGGCCGGGCTATGTGCGCCGGGTGAGTGAACTCCTACCGCTCGACTTGCATGCCTAATCCACGCCGCCAACGTTCATTCTGAGCCAGGATCAAACCCTTCAATTGGTGTATCCATTACTGCGAAACATTAACCGCGACCTTCCGGTCGCCGCTAGCGCCACAGTGAAAGAGCCGTTTGAAAAAGTCTGATGGCTTTTACTTACGAGACGCACTCCATGCAACGGCCCAACCGAGTTCCTCAAAAGAGAATCGCGCCCGGCCGTCGCACCTCGCACGCCTCAGCCATTTAACAGTCTTGGCTGACAAAAAATTGGAGGTTCACTTACCAAATTGTCAAAGAGCAAAGCGAGCCCACCATTGTCAGCCTTAGCGGCCGACAAGGCAAGCCCAAATGAAAAATCCCACCCGGAAAAGTAGCCCGTAGCTCGGGCCGCTCCCGACTGAGATCAGAGACAATCATACGCATCGGCCGGGGCGAGTCAACGGCTGAAGTCCGGATTTTCTTGCCGCCTTTTCGGCGGTTAATCCGGCCCAAATCGCCCGATCCATTGTCCTTCCCCACTTTCGACCATTTGTCGTCCTAATGCCGCCATAAATCGGCCCACCGCTGCGACCGGCCAGGATTTCGATCGTTTTTGTGAGCGAAGCGACGTGGATAATCAGCCAGGCTTCTGCGCGACCAAAAGCACGTTTTTGCCGATCGGTGGTGGAAAAGCCGTCTCTAATAGCCGCATTGGCGGGACCACCAGCCGGTCGTACAGGGCGACGCTGCCGGCCCGAGGCCGTGACTTGAGCAGCTTGAAGCTCACGTACCAGGGCAAGATTCCGGCCAGGTCAAAGTACTGGGCCTTGATCACCGTAAAGCCCACGTCACTCGCCAGGTCGCGCAGTCCGCGCCGCGTATATCGGCGAAAGTGGCCCAATTCCCGGTCGAACTCACTATAGAGCCATGCCAGGGCGGGGACGAACACGAGCAGGTGTCCGCCCGAACGCAAAGCCGAAAGCGCGCCCGTCATCTCCTCGCGGTCGTTTTCAATGTGCTCCATCACGTTGATGTAGACGATCGAGTCCAACGCTTCGGCTGCGTAACTTGGCCGAAAGTAATCGTTGATTGCTTTCGCCCGCGGTTCATCGCGAAGCTCCTGGGCCAGCCCGGGAAACATATTCGTCGACGGCTCAAACGACAGCAAGTGTTCGACGCCGTGGCCGAGCAGGAGCTTCGACACACTGCCGATGCCGGCGCCTACCTCGGCCACGCGCCGCCCCAAGTACGGCGCGAAGCGATCGACAATCCAGCGGTGGTAGTTCATCGCTGCCGACATTGCTTCGAGTTCGGAGCCGGAATATACGAGACCTGCGTTGTTTGCCATTCTTGTCCTGTACTCTTCTACCTAAAAACTACGGTCGTCGCGGAGGCCAGCTACCGCCGGTTTGCGGCTCAACCATCATGAACCCGCTTTGCAGGTCGCCTGGCTGCCGCAATTTCAGGTGAGGATTGAAGTATCGCGCCGTCGGTAGCGGTGAATCCCAGACGAGGCTTGGCGTTCCCTCTGTGTCCGGCACGCCAACGTACAGCTTGAAGCCTGAATCGGTCGATAATTCCTCCAACTTACCCGTCGGCCGTGGAGGAAAACCTGCCGGGCCCTTGGGAATCACGAACGGACAAAAGTCGTAGAAGTGTTGACCGAACTCGGGCAACTTCGGATTCGTTCGGTAGCGGATCTCGATGAGGGCGGCTTGTTCTGCCATCGGCAACAAGAACAGTGTGAGTAGTCCGGTGAGAATCAACTTACGATGTCGGTCGAATAAGAACTGCGGTACGGACCGGCTTGCCAGTCCGATGAGAGTCCCTGCCAAACCCCACCAGGCAAATGTTGCCATTCGCGGGGAGGGTGCCGTTAGAAACCAGGCGGCCAGGCTGCCCACATAACACATCGCTAGCAACCAGGCCGACAAATCATTGCCTGAAAGCGTTTCGGTGTCGTATCGCGACCGCCGTCGGGACCAGGCAATCCATGCGAGGCTCGCGACGATCAGGGCGGCCGCTGTCGCCACTTCCACTGGCGCGCGTAACAGGATGACTTGCACAATCCAGGGGCGTAACCAACCCCAGCCCGCTTGGTAACCCTGCTCGACGTTTTTGTGATACGTGCGATTCCAAGCATAAATATCGTTGCGCAACGTCTCCGCTAACCGGCGAGGGTAGGCCCATTCCACGGGAGCGCCACCAATGGTCGCTGGAAACATCGGGTAGCCGCTCAGTACATAACCTCGCGCGGCCCAGGGAACGAAAATTACCAGCGTCCACGGCGTCATGAATGCCAGCAACTTCGCCGTTGACCAGACTGGCTGCGAAACGCGCATGCGCTGTGACAGATACAGGCACAGCACGACCGCCAGGCCCGCCAGGCTGGCAAAGAAAACGACGGTCGTCTTAAGTGAGATCGCGGTTGTGGCCAGCACCGCAATCGACAACAGATTCCACATTTGTCTGCGGCCAGCAGATTCAGTCTCCAAAAGTGTAACCGCAAGGAATCGCCAGGCGGCCACGGTAAGCAACAGCCCGGCCGGCAAATCGGGATGCGCCGAACTAATGCGGCGGTCGACCGCACTCACGGCCACAATCATGCCAAGCCCCACGGTAAACCAGCCCAACTGACGCGCGCGGCCGCGGTCGTAAAGAATGTCTCGAACGCCCGACACGACAATCGGGATCACCATCGATGCGAACAGCCCATTGACGATGTGCGCCGTGTAACCCCTCCACGTCCCTATTTCCAGCATCGCATGCAGCAGGAAGTTAGAGTTGTTAAAGCCAAGCCGGTTGTGCAGGTTGGCGAGTCCGGGGACGATCGCATAGTCCGAATTCCAGCGAATCGCGTTCAAATAATATAAGCCATGATCCGTGTAAACTTGGGTACTTAATGACCGATTGACCAGCCAAACGACGAGAATCAAGCCGACGAAGAAAGTCCACGGATTAGCGCGAACCATTGCCGGAATCTTTGCCAACGAACTGTGCCCCAACAGTAATGCACTCCCAATGCCGACGATGCTTACGACAAGGAAGGCCCAGCGGCCGACCGGCCAACAGAGGTGCCAGAATTGCAAGAGAGCGACCACCATTCCCACGCCGATCCAAGGAACCACGGCCAGCGCGACCGGATCGTCGCGCTGGCACCGTGCGAGCCAGCAGGCGAGCGTTCCCCATCCGAAGAACACGAGCCACAGACACAGCCAGATGGCCAGCAGCGTCAAATGGGCAAGGAGCATGGGGCTGGGCTATCTACGACAGGAAATTAGACCGGGCAGTTGTCGGACCACGTTTCGAGGCAGCGACTAACGTCTCTTGAACCAATTGTATTTCACAATGCACCACAGTGCGCGTACCCCGTCTTTCCAACCGATCTTTTTTCCCTCTTCGTACGTGCGGCCGTAATAGGATACACCGACCTCGTAAACTCGCAGCGGCTGACCATTCAGTCGGTAGCTCGCGACTTTCGCCGTGATCTCTGGTTCGAAACCGAATCGGTCTTCAAGTAAACAAATATCTTGAATGATCTCCCGGCGGAACACCTTGTAACAAGTTTCCATGTCCGAGACGTTCAAGTTGGTGAACATATTGGAAACCAAGGTCAGAAACCGGTTCCCGAGCGAATGCCAGAAGTACAACACGCGGTGCGTCTCGCTGCCTGTAAAGCGCGAACCGAACACGACGTCGGCTTTACCTTCGACCAGCGGTTTCAGCAACTTAGGATACTCGCTGGGATCGTATTCCAGGTCCGCGTCTTGAATCACGACGAACCGGCCGCGTGCCACCGCAATTCCACTCCGTAAGGCCGAGCCTTTTCCGCGGTTGCGGTCGTGGTGGAGCACGCGAATCGCGCCATCGCCGTGGGCAATTTGCTGCAGCCGTTCCCGTGTACCGTCGTTCGAAAAGTCATCGACGGCGATGATTTCCTTGTCGATATCAACGTCGCGCACTGCCGCAATAATGCGGTCGATCGTGCCGACTTCGTTGTATACCGGGATCACCACCGACAGTAACGGCGCCACGTCCGGCTCGCTGGATAAGGCCATAATTCAATCTATCCCGCGGTCGGCTCTCCGGCTGGACGGGCGAAAAACGCCGAGTATATCACTGCCCAATTTACCGGTATAGTTAGGACTGCCGGCCCCCCCGGCAATCCGTGAAACTGTCGGCTACAATGTGAGCAGGCCATCTTTGCGGCCAGGCCTGATCGACCTGTATTGGAGGTGCTCGAGCGATGTCTTGTTGCCGTGGCGTTCGTGGAGCCACGACCGTGGCCGAGAACACGCGCGAAGAAATCCTCACGGCCACCCGGCAGCTCGTCGCGCTGATCGTGCGCCGCAACAACATCGACCGCCGCGACGTGGCCAGCGCGATCTTTTCCACGACGCCCGACCTCGATGCCGAGTTCCCCGCGCTCGCCGCCCGCCAACTGGGCTGGCTCGACGTGCCGCTCCTCTGCGGCCACGAAATCGCCGTGCCCGGCTCGCTGCCGCGCTGCATCCGCGTGCTGGTCCACTGGAACACCGAATTGCCCCAGAGCGACGTCCAGCACATCTACATCCGCGACGCGGTCCGCCTTCGTCCCGATCTGTGCAAACTCCCACCCGTGAACTGGGAAGAACTCGAAGCCTGGATCAGCGAGCAAATGGAAGTGCGTCACGAGACCAACTCACCTTAAAGGATGGTGCAGCACAGCTCCGATCGGGGAGCAGATTGCCCATTTTGACGCGCCGCAACGAAACTGCAACTTTTCTTCCGGAATTATTTTTCCTAAGTAATTGCTTTCTTCACAAGGCGGGATTAGATTGACGCGCGCGAGGTTCCTCAGGCCGAGGACCGACGCCAGGGTGGAAACGGGTAGCTTGACTCGTGGACGGCGAGAAGAGGCTTGCAGCAAGGCGCAAGCTAATGACCAAAGCTTCCCCCGAAGACGTTAGAAACGGTGCCGAACGCACGTTCCACGTTTGCCCGATTGTGGCAAGCGGCAAAGCGTGCGTTCGGCACCGTTTTTCTTTTTTTGTGGGCCAGGCGGTACAAGTCCCAGGGAGCTAAATGATTTGCGGTCCTTCCGCCGAACTGGCCTGGTCGACTTTTTTGGGTACACCCGGAGGTAGTTCTAATGAAGATGCATTGTACGATGCAGTTTGGCATGAGGTCCTTGCTTGGCCTCGTGCTCGTCGCACTTTTGGCGACGCCCGCTACAGCGGTCACGCTCTACCATCACGACCTGGATCCAACCCACATGCTATTTGGCAATTTGGATCAACATGACGTGCCGGGTTGCGGCAGCGGCGACATGAATGTGGCCTGTGGTCCTACCGCCGCGGTCAATTCTTTCGCGTTTCTGCAGAACAAGTTTCCAAATATCTATGACAACAAACTAATCCCCGACACCATGGTGGACGGAGATATGGATGGAGATATTGACGACTATGACAAGATGATCGCGGCCGCAGTCGCTTTGCAGGCCCCTGAATACATGGAGTGCGTCGAGTGCAACGGCGGCACGTTCATTTTGCCTCGTCCCGACCTCAATCCCCCTGTCAATGGTTCGTTCATCACCGGCAAGCGAAAATGGATCGAAGATCACGCTCCCGGCACAACTATTTTCAAGGATCGGCAAAACCCCAATTGGGACTTCCTATTCGGCGAGCTCTGGGACATGGAGGACGTTGAGTTGTTGGTCGGCTTCTATGACGCCCAAGGTGTACGCAGGGGCGGCCACTACATCACGCTCTCCAAGTTCTGGTGGGAAGACACGAACATGGACAACGTCGTCCAACCGACCGAGAACGCAATGATCGGTTTCGTCGACCCCGACGATGGAACGATGAAGATGCGGAGCTTGTTTCAGGCGGGGCCTGGCTCGATCCTACAGACCGACTACCTCGTAGGCGGCATCGTAGCATCGACACGGGTCGACTGGGCCGTGTCCGAAAGCCCGGTCCCCGAGCCGGCAACGATTACGCTTTTCAGTCTTGCGCTGTTTGGATTCGTTGGACTGACGCGACGCCGCGGCCGATAGCGGGAACTCGCTGGATTGGCAGTTGAGCTGACATCCGCTCGCGCGGTTGCCGCAATCGTGCCACGAGCGCCATCGTGCCTACGAAGCCAGCGAGGCTCGATGACGCCGGTTCAGGAATTGCGGTGACCGCGGCGTTTCCCTCGCCGCTCATCGCGTTCCGCCACACAACGTAGTCGGCGGCGTTCACAACGCCGTCGCCATTGCCGTCCGCCGCCAAAGCCGCGGTCCCGTACGCGCTCCGCCACACGCCGTAGTCCAATCCGTCGATCACGCCGTTGCCGTCATAATCGCCCGCCGCGCTGACACAGTTCGGGCATGCGGCCGGATCAATGAGAATGACCTGCGAAAACGCCGGCAACTGAATCGTCGCGGCTGGAATGGCGGCCGACGTCCAAACGCCGCTCAGCGGGCTGGCATCCAGCGGCTCGAAGCTTGCCGAATCGCCCGGCGTCGCCCGCCGCAATGCTTGAAAGTTGGCGATGTCCACCGCCTCCTGCGTCGCGTTCGCGTTAACGATCCACTTCCCCCATGGGAAATCCCAGACGTGGGCTGCATCGGTCGGCGCCATTGCATCGCCGCCATAGATGCCGCCATTCTCCGGTGTCGGCAGCGACGGCGTCGAGCCGGCCGGCGTGGGATTCGCCAGATTGAGCCACCGATTACGTGCGAAAGAATACGTGGCTGGCAGCGTCTCAGGGCCCACATTCACCGCCGTGCTGAATTCGCTGCCCGTATCGTTAAACACGATCCGATTGTCGTGGAGTTGGCCGTTTTGCGGGTCGACGATCGCCAGCCCCTGGTTCTCATTGAGAATTCGGGCCACCCAACGGAAAGGACGGTGCACGACATTATGGTGAAACACACCGCCGTCGATATTCACCCACGAAAACGCCGACGATCCGCCGATGATCATGTTTCCCTCGGCCACGATCCGATTCGCCTCGTAGCCGGAATCGCCGTCGATGAAGCGGAAAAACTCGGCCCCGGTCGATCCGCCCGCCTGCACCGCCCGCCCTGCGTCGGCCGGCAGCTCGATGCGATTGGCCCGAAAAGTGATGTCCTTGCTGCCGCCCTTGGGCTGCAGCGTCGTGCCGCCGTTGCCCGTATTCGTGTGCTTGAACAGTGAATTCTGAATTAGCCCGTGGTGGCAGCCGACCATGTCGACCGCGCTCCCGCCGGTTCCCCAATTGAGGACCTCGACGCCATCAATCAGGAATCCTGTGACACCCGACAACTTAATGCCGTCGTTGTTTCCGGCCGTCACAATGTCGCGGACCGTGATGTTCCGCAGCGTGATGCCGGTCGTGGGCGTATTGAACGAGCCGCCGTCGTCGATGTTGAGTCCGTTGCCGGTCTGATTGCGAAACTCGAGATCGGCGATCGTTACGTCGGTGGCATCGGAGAGCTGAATCGCATTGCCGCCACCATCGAAGATAGCGCGATTCATTGGATCAGCACTGCGAATCGTCACCTCCCGCAAATTGGCCCGGAAGTGTCCGCCGCTATACACGCCCGGCTGCAACACGATTTCATCGCCCTGCCCGGCAGCCGCGAGCGCCGACGAAAACTGGGCCGTCGTCGAAACGACCCGCTGCACTGCGATCGCGGCGCCGCACCAGTTCCACGCGTAGGCTATTACCACCGCGATTGCTGAGAGTCGCCATTTCATACGTAGTTTCCAAAAAAGATCGGTCCGGCGATATTGGATGTGCGTTGTCTCAAAGTGGTGGATTTTGCCGCAGCAAATTTTTTCTTTTTTTCGGTGAGGCGTTATTCGGTCGATTTCGCCCCACTACCACTTCCGAACCCAGGATCGTCCAACGACTTGCGACCACTGGGTGAGGCGAAATCGACTGAATTTCGCCTCGGGGGGTGGACAAAATCCCCCCGCCGGTGAGGCGTTATTCGACGTGCCGACATTGGTCGGCCTTTCGCTCGTCGGGCCAGCATTCATCAAGCCGTTGTCCGTCCGGCCCCTGTTCGTGGCTTGTCGCATCGCCGTCGCTCCTCTGGTCGTGGAGTATGGCGGGCGGAGTGGAATTCGTTGGTTGCTCACCGTCGTGCTCTCTATTCGCGGTATGTATCTACTGCGCGACGAAGCGCGTTCTGGAATTGGATATAGCAGAAGTGGTGGCCCAATTTCCACGAAAAAATCGCGAGCGCGCCAGGAAAACTTTTTGAGTACCAAGCCGGCCAAAAAACGTGCTACCGCTGGATATTGCCG
>JBIOWO010000016.1:0-8751 GCA_044868555.1 Lacipirellulaceae bacterium
TCCAAACTTTAACGACTTACGTCAACGCTCCGTGACCCCTTCGACAAAACAAGCCACTTTTGCAACGACTCACGTGACCCCTTCGGAATTTCCAGACCTTTTTTGAACTTTCGCCGCCTCCTTCAAAAGCACTCGCGACGTTCGGCGCGTCGCACCGTTCCTTGGCAACTTGAGAACTCGGACCGACCGGTCGGCGCCGCGCACGGCCGTCGCCAACCGGCCACGCTCGCGGTGCGCGCCTCTCCGAAGGTGCGAAAGTACCGGGGGACGACCACCGAGGGGACAGCCATCTGGCTTCTGGCACACGGAGAATATTCGCGCGCTGGATGTCGGAGATCGGACATGGAGTTTCGGCGCTGCGCAACCGAACTTGCGGTGCCGCTGAAATTGCGGCCGTCCGGCGGTATCATGTGCGTATGACGTCCAACCCCATTCAGTACAGCGACACGCGCCACCTGCCACTTGAAAGCGTCTTGGCTCTCTATCGTGCCAACCGCTGGTCCTCAGCGGAGAAGCCGGAGTTGTTGCACCGGGCGCTTGTGAGTTCTCATGCGCTGGTTACGGCATGGGATGGCGACAAGCTCGTCGGGCTGGGGAACGCCATCTCGGATGGCTGCCTGGTTGTTTACTATCCCCACTTGCTCGTGCTGCCCGAATATCAGGGCCAGGGGATCGGGTCGCGTTTGATGCAGATGCTGATGGCGCGTTACGAGGGCTTTCACCAGCACGTGCTGTTGGCCGATGGCCGGGCGATCGAGTTCTACCGCAAGTGCGGCTTTGAGCGGGCCGGACAGACTGAGCCGATGTGGATCTACGGCGGGCGCGATCATTGAGCCGCTATCGCCCTTCCTGGACTTGGCATGGAAATCATCGCCGCGGTTCCAGGGTCTCGCGGCCCTGGCTACACGACTTGGCCCCTCCGGGGCGGTAATGCAGTACTTGCATTGCTCGGCGTCCTTCAGGCCTTGGGAATAAGGTACGTTTCCGTTGGGCGACTTTGTGAGTCCAACGGAGGCGAATCATGCGTAAGCAAATAGCGATGGCCGTGGTGGCGGTGCTCTTGATGGCGGGGCCGGCGACTGCGAACGACAAGCTGGTCGCGGCACTCAAGACGCTTGGCAAGGCGGTCGACGACATGTCGGCCAACATCTCGAAGGCCGAGAGCGACGCCGATGCCGAGCTGCTGGCGCGAGTCACGCGCGAGGCGCTCGACGGCGGGCTCAAGCAGGACCGGCCGACGATCACGATCCATGCCAGCCGCGGCTTCTGCCGCGTGACGATCGAGACGCCCGGCTGGCGTCTGTGGAGCGAGGCCCGCGCCGGCCAGGTCGTCGACCACGGGGCCAAAATCTACTAGGCAGCGGTGGTGTGGCACGTCCTTGAGCCCCCGGCGAAGGGCGTGGTCGTTGTGGATGCACACCACGCCCATCGCTGGAAGCTCTGGGCGTGCCACACAAGTGCCATCCAGCCGCGTTACGTGTGATAGTCGGCGTTCAGCCGCACGTATTCGGCCGTGAGGTCGGTCGTCCAGAAGCGGGCCGACTCGCGGCCTTCCTCCAAGAGCAGCACCACGTGCGTGTCGCGCGCCGACGCGATCGAGTCGGAAGCCGCCTGCGGGTCGAATTCGACCGGGGCGCCCCGTTCGTAGAGCAGCAGACCGTTGAGGTGCAAGGTCACTTTCGACGGGTCGAACGGAACACCCGCGTAGCCGGCGGCCGAAACGATGCGGCCCCAGTTCGGATCGGCGCCGGCGATCGCCGTTTTCACGAGCGGACTGTCGGCGATCGTCTTCGCAATCCGCATTGCGTCGCCCCGCGTGCGGCAGCCGTGCACCTCGACCGTGATGAGATGCGTGGCGCCCTCGCCGTCGGCCGGGATCGATTGGGCCAGGTCCTCGCACACTTCGAGCAGCGTGGAGCGGAAGTCGGACAGTGCCTTGCCGGTCAGTGGTCGCGTCTCTCCGAGACGCGAATCCGAGTCTCGGAGAGACTCGCCCACAGCGGCGCCGTTCGCCAACAGGATCACCGTGTCGTTGGTGCTCATGTGTCCGTCGACACTGATGCAGTGGAACGACTCGTCGACCGCGTCGACGAGTGCCGCTTGGGCGTCGGTCGGCCGCAGCGCGGCGTCGGTCATCACCAGCGCGAGCATGGTGCCCATGTTGGGGCTGATCATCGCGGCCCCCTTGGCGATGCCGGTGACGCGGGTCACCACGCCGCCGATTTGCACCTCCCGGCCGCGGACCTTCGGCACCGTGTCGGTGGTCATGATTCCCTGGGCGGCGTTTGCGAGCGACCGTTCATCGTCGCCGAGCTGGGCCGCCGCGGCCTGGATGCCGGCGCGAATCTTCTCGATCGGAAGCGGCACGCCGATCACGCCCGTGGACATCACGAGGGCTTGCGACGCATCGGCCCCGCAAGCCTCGGCCGCCCAGGCGGCCATCTGCCGCGCGTCGGCATCGCCCTGGTCGCCCGTGCAGGCATTCGCGTTGCCCGAGTTGATCGCCACCACCCGGATCGACTCGCTCGGCGTCCGCTCGCGGTCCAGTTTCACCGGCGCGGCGCAGACCAGGTTCTTCGTGTACACGCCCGCCGCAACCGCCGGCCGATCGGACACGACCAGCGTCAAATCGAGCTTCGAAGTATCGCGCTTGACGCCCGAATAGACGCCTGCGGCACGGTAACCATGGGGGAGGCGGAGGGACATGGGACTAGATGCTCGATGCTGAGAATGACGAATGACGAATTTGGATGGGGAGTTGTTAAAGCAATGCGGTTGTTTCCGGCAGGCCGAATAATAAGTTGAAATTCTGCACGGCAGCACCCGATGCGCCCTTCACCAGGTTGTCGATCACGCTCACCGTAATGATCCGGCCGCGGACGCTGCGGACCGTGATATCGCAAAAGTTCGTGCCGGAGACCTGCTTGGTGGCGGGCAGGGGCGATACCACGCGGACGAACGGCTCGTCGGCGTAAAATTCTTGCAGGATATCCAGCAGCGATTTGTCGTCGAACTCGCCGGTCGGCTGCGCGTAGCAGGTGCTGAGAATGCCGCGGTCCATCGGGATCAGGTGCGGCGTGAACACGACCCGCACCTCGCTCTGAGCCACGTCGGAGAGCACCTGGTCGATCTCCGGCATGTGGCGGTGCGTGCCGACGCCGTAGGCCGACACGTTCTCGTTGCACTCGGGGAAATGCAGATGCGACTTTGGCTCGCGACCGGCGCCGCTGACGCCGCTCTTCGAGTCGACAATGATGCCGTCGCTCTTGATCGCGCCGGCTTCCAAGAGCGGCGCGAGGGCCAGGATCGCCGACGTCGGATAGCAGCCCGGATTGGCGACCAGCGACGCATTCTTGATTTCGTCCCGATACAGTTCCGGCAGGCCGTAAGCGGCGCCCAGCAGGCGGGCTGGGTCGGGGTGTTCGAGCGCGTACCATTTCCGATACTCGGCCGCATCGTTGAGCCGGTAGTCGGCGCTCAGGTCCACCACCTTCTTGCCGCGCGGCAACAATTCCGCGACGGCCACGGCGCTCGCCCCGTGTGGCAGGCAGCAGAACACGCAATCGGCCCGCTCCGCCACCTGACTCGCCGAGAGGTTTTCCAATTGCAAATCAAGGCGGTCGGCCAGCGCGGGGTGTACTTCATCCATCGGCCGTGGCTCGGCTTGACGCGTCGTGAGCGCCGTGATCTGCACTTCCGGATGGCGCAGCAGCAACTTGATCAGCTCGAGCGCCGAATAACCCGATGCACCAAGAATCGCCACGCGAACCATAATCCGTTCCAATATCGAGCCGCGCATTGTAGCTTGCCCGGCGCGCATTTCCTATGCCTCGCCGCGGCCTTGCGGAGAGGGACAACGCCCGTTCTGATGGGGTTCACCGCAAGTACGTCGGGCTTTCTAGCCTGACAGCACGACGCGCCCTAACCCGCAATCTCTCTCCATGCTCCCTGCTCCCAACCCCCAACTCGACATCCTCTACGATTCCGGCCCCTGCCTGGTCGTCAACAAGCGGCCCGGCCTGTTGACGCAGGCCCCGGCCGGTATCGATAGCCTCGAAGTCCGAGTGAAGGAGTTTTACCGCGAGCGCGAGCAGAAGGAGGGCAACATCTACCTCGGCCTGCCGCACCGGCTCGATCGGCCCGTTTCCGGAGCGATCGTCTTCGCCCGGCACGTCCGCGCCGCGCAACGGTTGGCCGCGCAATTCGAGAACCGCACGGTCACGAAAGTCTATTGGGCGCTGGTCGAGGGCGACGTTCAGCCGGACGAAGGAGTTTGGACCGACCATTTGCACAAGCGGCACGGCATGGCCCAGGCGATCGTCGTCCCGGCCGACGACGCGCGCGGCAAGCTGGCTGTAATGCACTACCGGGTGTTGGCTCGCAATTATATAGCCGACCCATCTTGGGTCGGACCGCCTGCACAAATTGAGATGCAAGATAAGTCGCAATCGCAACCATCCGGCCAAAATGGCCGGGCTATGTGCTCCTGGCTCGAAGTGCAGCTTGAAACGGGCCGGACGCATCAGATTCGCGTGCAGGCCGCGTCGCGCGGACACCCGGTCGTGGGCGACGCGCAATACGGTGCGACCCTCCCGTTCGGCGAGCAGTTCGACGACGAGCGACTGCGCGCGATCGCGCTCCACGCCCGCCAGCTTGGCTTCAGCCATCCGATGACCGGCGAGCCGGTCGACGTGATCGCCCCGTCGCCGCGCGCGTGGCAAGATGTCGGATTGCCAAGCGAGTTGCTGTAGCTATGGGTGGCATGCCTTCGCCGCGCAGCGGCGTAGGCATGTTGTGGGGACTCAATGTACACATACATGCTTACGCGGCTGACGCCGCGAAAGCATGCCACCCAACGCTACGGCATTTTTTTCAGCCCTTCCCAGCGCACGGTCCACGAGCCGTCGTCGGGAAATCCCGGGGCAGTGCGGTCGGGCGCGCCGTCCCAGCCGGCTGCCATCATCGCCGCAGCCGTGAGTAGCCCCCCGTTGCCGGGCAGATAGATCGTGAGTCCCGGCCGCTGGTGATTATGGCCGTTCGCGCGGTAGACATTCTTCGGCGTGTCGAGCAGCAGCGCGTCGACGGCCCGCTCCGGCTTGCCGAGCCGCGCGGCGCTCATCGCCAACACCGGATAGTCCCAGCCCCACGTGTCCGGGAAATTCCAGTTTTGCCAGATCCAATCGAACGTGCGGCCCATCGTGGGTGGGTCGATTTCCGGACCGGCGAGCATTCCGAAGGCGGCCAGCACGGCAGGGTGATCGTTTCGCCAACGGCGATTGGTGAAACTGTCGGGCGCGGTTTCGGCGAACGCGTATTTGTCGTCGACGACTGTCGGCTGCGGCAGATTCGCGAGCACGCTGTCCCAATCCTTATCGCGCGGCAGGCCGAGCCGTTCGCGCCATGCCTGTGCCCTTTCCAATCCCCACCGCCAATAGGTGAGCTCGAAAGTGAGATTCATCGTGCGATCTTTGGGGAACTCCTCCTGCGCACCCTGCAGCGGCGGTCCGAGCACAAAGCGTTTGGTCGCCTCGTCCCAGTTGGCGTAGGAGGCCATGAAGCGGGCGGTTTCGAATACCACGTCCTGATACTTTTCCAAGGTGGCTCGATCGGGGTGCGCCCGGTAACATAGCTCCGCGTAATAGATCGGATGCGGCTGCTGCCAGATGAGAAACGGCCCCACGGTGGAGGGCGATTCGGCCCCACTGGGATCGGTCATCTTCGGCCAGCGGGCGCCTCGGTACCCTTGCCGGCGGGCCGCTTCCTGTGCGCGGGGAAGAATCGCCCCGTAATAGTCGAGGCTGCGCTCTAGCAGCGGCAACCGATTCCACAAGGCGAAATGCGCGGCGTGCCACCAGTGCATTTCGAGGTGAAATTTGCCGTACCAACTGTTGTAGGTGAGACCCGTCTCGGCCGGCGGAAACTGGCCCGAACATTGGATCGCCGTAAGGTACTGCGACAACACGATCCGCCGCTCAAGCTCGCGCCACCGCGAATCGCGGCTGGCCGACAAATCGATCGCACCGCCCGTGCTCCAAAAATTGTTCCAGTGGTCGACGGCCGCGGCACGTGTTTCGGCAAAGCTGGGCATTCCGTCTTCGCCCAACTTAGGCGCGAACTTGCAGGTGAATTCGAGCGTTTCGACCTCGGCAACCGGGGCGAGGACAAACTCATGCGGCCCGAACCTCGCCAATCGCCCGATGACGGGCGTAGCCGTTCTGACTCCCGGCGGAACCCACCACGCGCCGACTTCATATTTCGTTTCGTCCAGTTTCCGCTCGATAAACGCCCAGTCGGCGTCGGCCGCAGTGTACGTCGTGGTGTGGGCGTCCGGTCGACTCCAATCGGCCGAAACCGTTTCCCCCGTGCCGTACGGAAACCGCAGCTCGATCGCCAGCCGCTCCATCGTCACCAGCGGCGAGGTGACGCGCACAGACACCAGGTCAAGCGTCGGGTGGCAGACCGTTTCGACCTCGACAGATTGACCTTCCAACTTGAACTTGCTCACGAGCACGCCGTTCCACAGGTCCAGCGTCTGTTCGATGTCCGTCAGATCGCTCGCTGCGGCCGGCGTGCCATCGGCTTTGGTTAAACGGAAGCCAATTCGTCCCAGGTGCAAGCGATGTGGATTGCGGCGCAGCCAGTCCACTTCCGGCGTCGTGCGATTGCGGGGAATATCCGCATATCCAACCGGCCGACCGTAATTATCGAATTCGGTGAACTGGAACTTCTCAATGGTCCAGCCTTGTGGATTTGGCGCGCTGTGCCAGCCCCATTGCGAAAGCGTGCCCAGCGGAATCGTCTTCTCAAACGCCTCGGGAAACGTCTGCAGGCCGGTCACGTCGGCCGTGAAGGCAAACTGCCCGTTGCCGACCGACAGCGGCGACTCGGCGTCAAACTCCCGCTGCACCGGATTGTGTCGCGTAACCAGCGCGTGGCGATCGATCGGCTGGGCTGCAGCCGTCCAACAAAGATCGAACACTGCCAGCGCAGCGAAGAGGCTTAAGGCGTGCCTGCACTTCGAATAGGGACACATTTGCAACAACGCTTTTCCAAGCATGGAAGAAAGTGAATATGCCGATTCTGAATCCGGTGTGCGCGAAAGTCAATTAGAACGAACGGCAGCGAATATTGCCAATTGGCGACAATCTGGCTAGAATATAGCCGGAATGCAGTACGAGATCATCTTGGCCCCGGAAGCCGTGGTAGACTTGAATCAGTTCGCGGCGAAACCGCGTGCCGAGGTCAAAGCGGGCATCGAGACGCACCTCCGACACGAACCAAAGAAGGTTTCAAGAAGCCGGATCAAGCGACTGAAGGGCCTGTCGCGTCCGCAGTACCGGCTGCGAATCGACGAGGTGCGCGTCTTTTACGACGTCACCAATGAAACCGTGGCCGTATTGGGAATTGTCGAGAAGTCGAAAGCTGAGCAGTGGCTGGAAAGGTTTGGCGAGAAATGAAAAAGGTCCCGCTCACGGAAATCAAGGATGAATTGTCGAAGTATCTCCGCTTGGCTGAACGCGAGGAAATTGTCATTACGCGTCACGGCAAGCCGGCTGGTATTTTAGTGGGCTTGGCTACTGAGGACGACTGGTTCGACTATCGGCTGGAGAACGACCCACGATTCCTGAAGCGAATTGCCAAGGCCAGGGTAAGTTTGCGCGCGGGCAAGGGTGTGCGACTCGAAGATTTGAAGTAGCGCCGTCAATCCGACTTGGCAGACTTCTTTTTGTCGCTCTTGCCGGGGGGAGATTTCCCGTCGGACGATGACTTTGATTTGGACTTCTTCTCCGATTTCGTTTCGCTCTTCCCGTCGCTTTTTGCTTCGCTGGCAGGCTTGTCCTTTTCGGCCGCCTTCTTGTATGAATCGCTGCGGTAATCGGTCTGATAAAAGCCCGAGCCTTTGAAGACGACGGCCGCGCCGGTCCCAAACAACCGCCGCAACTTCGACTTGCCGCACTCTGGACACTTCTTCAATACGGGGTCGGAGATCGACTGGAAGTGCTCGAACTTGTGTCCGCAGGCGTCGCATTCGTAGTCGTAAGTCGGCATGATTTAGGCAGGGAGCGGGGGGCGGGGAGCATGGAGTCGAAACATTGATTGCCGCGAGCCAACGGCGCGCAGGCGAACGGCGGGAAACCAGCTACTTGGGCGGGCCGGACGACACGATCACCTGCGCCGGCCGCACGACGCGGTCGTGCAGCTTGTAACCCGGCTGCGTGACCATCACGACGTGGTCGGCCGGCACGGTGGCCGAGGGCTGGTGCAAAATGGCCTCATGAATGTTGGGATCGAACGACTCGCCCTCGGCCTTGATCGGCTCACACTGGTGCCGCACGAGGATCGTATCCAGCTGCTGTTTTACCAGCCGGAACCCGGCCAGCAAGTTTTCGGATTCGCCGGCCTTGGCCGCCGCTTCGATCGCGCGATCGATGTTGTCCAGCACGGGCAGCAAATCGCGGAGCACGGGCATTGCCGCGTAACGGCGCTCGTCGGCAATCTCGCGCGACGTGCGACTCCGCAGATTCTGCATCTCGGCCTGCAAGCGGAGCGCACGATCATTCGCCGCCGCCAGCTCGGCCGCCAAGTCCGGCCCCCCCTCACCGGCGAGCGCTTCCTCCAACGTCTGGCCGTCGTCGATCGATTCTCGTTTGTCACCAGCCATTGGAATTCTCCTCACGCTCAATTTCGATTCAATGTCTCGCGCAGAGACGCAGAGGCGCAGAGAATTCTTTACCTTCAACTTTGCGTCTC
>JBIOWO010000017.1:0-12456 GCA_044868555.1 Lacipirellulaceae bacterium
GGTCATTGAAGTGACCAGTCCGTCGTTTCGTCAGGCGAATTGGTGAGCGGCTTTGTTGCGAATTTGGCGGACTAGGGCGGCTTCGTCGAGTTGTTTGGATTCCTTTCGCTCCGCCTGGCGTTGATGTTGGCGGCGGTGGCGTTCGTCGAGCAGCTCCAGCACGCGGACTTCGCGATCGGCCTCGATGACCGCCTGCCGACGACGCTCGGTTTCGACCGCGAGCAGCTCCTTTTGCCGCGCGAGCTCCTGCTCGCGGGTCTTGAGCACCAGCTCGTAGCGCTGCGCTTCCAGCAGCCGATTCACATCGAGGTAACGCGCGGCGGCCGCCTCGCGCTGCAAGCCACGAAGTGCCACCTGCTCGGCGGCCAGCGCGGCGCGATGCTCGGCCAGGATCTGCTCGGCCCGAAACGCCTCGGCCAGCGCGGTCCGCTCCTGGTTGCGGCGCGCCTCGCGCAGCTTCTGCAATGTAGCCAGGCGGAATTTGTATCTGGGCATCGTGTTTTGAATTCGTGGTTACTCGTCGCTGAAGTGACCAGTCCGACTTTGGGTCAGGCCGAGGCTTGGATGATGTTGGCTGTTGGAGCGTTTAGTTTCGCCTGGCACTGGCCCGCGAGGGCTGTTAGTTGCTCCACCAGTTCTTTGAACGGTGTCGCGCGATTGATTGGCTGCTGCAGGAGCGATTCGATGGGCTCGCGCATATCGACGGCCGCGTCGACCGCTCGATTGGTTCCGCGGCGATAGGCGCCGATGGACAGCAGGTCTTCGTGTTCGGCGTAGGCGGCGAGCAGGCGCCGCACGGTGATCGCGGCGTTGCGATGCTCGTCGGCGGTGATGTCGTTCATCAGGCGGCTGATGCTGGCGAGCACGTCGACGGCCGGATAATGGCCGCGGGCGGCCAGTTTGCGCGACAGCCACACGTGGCCGTCGAGGAGTCCGCGCATTGTGTCGGCGACCGGCTCGGTTTCGTCGTCGCCTTCGACGAGCACGCTATAAAAGGCCGTGATGCTGCCGAGACGGCTTTGGCCGGCCCGCTCCACAAGTCGCGGCAGGAGGGCAAACATCGACGGCGGATAGCCGCGGGTCGTCGGTGGTTCGCCGGCCGCCAGGCCGATCTCGCGTTGGGCCGTGGCGAAACGCGTGATCGAATCCACGAGCAGCAGGACCTGCCGGCCCTGGTCGCGAAAATACTCGGCGACGGCGGTGGCGGTGTAGGCGGCGTGGACGCGGGTCAGGGCCGGCTCATCGCTGGTGGCGACGACGACAACGCTCCGCGCCAGGCCAGCGGCGCCCAGATCGCGCTCCAGGAACTCGTTCACTTCGCGGCCTCGCTCGCCGATGAGACCGGTGACAATCACGTCGGCGTCGGTGTAGCGGCTCATCATGCCCAGGAGCACGCTCTTGCCGACGCCGGAGCCGGAGAAGATTCCCAGCCGTTGGCCGCGTCCGCAAGTGAGCAGCGCGTCGATCGCATGGACGCCGGTGGCCAGCGGCGTGCAAATTCGCGGGCGATCGCAGGGGGGCGGTGGCTGGCGATCGTGGCGGACGCGGTCGGGCAGCAGCGGTTGCGAGCGGCCGTCGATGGCCTGGCCGCGGGCGTTGATCACGCGTCCCAACAAGGCCGGACCGACGCGAACCGTGCGCGTGGTCCGCGCGAGCGTGACGCGGTTTCCGTGTCGCACACCGGCAGTGGCGGAGAGCAGGTAGACGAGCGTTCGCCCGTCGCGGAAGCCGATGACTTCGCCCTCGGTCGCTGGGCCGGAATCGCGCTCGATCCGCGCGAGCGCGCCGACCGGCGCCGGAAAATCGGCGACGACGGCCGTCATGCCGACCGTTTCGACGACGCTGCCGGCCAGCGACGCGGTGACGGCCTCATTCAATAGTGGGATGGGATCGGCAAGCATTTACGATTACATAGCCGACCCATCTTGGGTCGGTCGCCCTTGGAAGTGTTTCGACGGTTGGTATCCGGCCAGGATGGCCGGGCTATTTTTCAATTCAACTCTTCTTCCACGCGGCGGAGCTGCGACTCGATCTGCAGGTCGATCTCGCCGAAGCGTGTTTCGACGCGGCAACCGCCGGCGGTGATTTTTGGATCGGCGACAACAGCGCTGGGCGCGAGCTGGCACAGCGACTCGGCGAGCCGCTGGACCTGCGGGCCCAGGTTTTCATAGTCGGTTGGATTCAAATGGACGGTGATTTCGGCCGTGCCGGCGGCGAGGCGGAGGGCCTCCTCAACCAGGTCGAGCGTGATTTGTGGCTCGTGCTCCAATTGACGGCGAATGATCCGTTGGGCAATCGCGGTCGAGACGTGCACCGCGGACCGCTGCCATTGGCCGAGCAGCTCGCCTTTGGCGTCGTTCACCTGGGCGACAAGCTGTTCGAGCGCGGGCAGCAGCGTGTCCATGCGTCGGGCGACTTTCTCGTCGAGAATCCGCTCGACGGCCGCCTCGGCCGCTTTGCGACCGGCGACTTCGGCCTGAGCGCGAATTTGCGCCGCCTCGGCATGGGCTTTCTGCACAATCTTGGCGGCTTCGTCGCGGACGACATCCAAATAGTTGTCTGCCTGGCCGCGCATGTCGGCGAAGCTGAACGCGACCGGCTGTGCGGTCCGACCGGACTTCGTTTCGCGTGGACTGTCTTTGCGGATGATGGTCGCCATGGATAGCCTGAGTTTTGAATGGGTGGCTGGGCTCGAGCGTCAGCGAGCCCCCAGTTGTTCAACGGACTGGGGGCTTGGCAGGGCCTCGACCCCAGGCACCCGATAAGCTGTTCGTGTTTGGTTGTCGGTGAGTCGGCGGGCCGCGGCGGCTGCAACGAGTCGCTGGGCTGCTTCGACGTCGCTCAGGCGTGTCGGGCCGAGCCGGCCAAGTTGGCGTCGAAAGGCCTTCGCGGTGCGGCGCGGCATGGGCTGACAAATTCGGTCCACCAATTCGTCGCTGGAACCGGCCAGCGCCAGGACCAGGACGTTCGCGTCGACGTCGCGGAGCAGGGCGGCGAGCTCGGCGGCGGAGAGCAGCACCAGGTCGTCGAAAGCGAAGCGAGGGGCCGGGGGCTGGGGCCTGGAGGCTGGGGGCTGGGGGCTCGGGGCTGGGGGCTGGGGAGCGTGCGTTGACGTTTTTCGAGCCGATTTTCCTTCCTGTCCCCAGTCCCTAGTCCCCAGTCCCATTGCCTGCGTATTTCGCGGGCTGGCCGGCTTCGCAAATGGTTCACCTTTGCCGCGCGACATCGGCAGCAGCGGCGCGAGCTGCTTGGCCAGCGGCGCCTTGTGCGTTTTGAGGCTGACGAGGATTTGATCGCGCGAGTTCTCGTCGGCGGCCGCGAGGATGGACATGACGGCGTCGCTCCGCCGTGCGTTTCCCGCCCGGCCGGACGTACGCTGTGTCACCCAGGCACTCAATTCGCGCTCCACGACACGGAGGCTGTCGGGGTCGGTGTCGCCCAGTGCGGACAGGCGTTCGATCGTGTCGGCTTGGAGCGTGGCAGGTAGCAGGGCCAGGACGGCGGCGGCCCGCCGCGGCGCCAGATACGACAGCACGACGGCGATCGTCTGCACGTGCTCGCGGACCAGGAATTGGGCGAGCGCCTCGACCGGGGCCTCGTCCAGGAAATCGAATCTTTTGGCGCCCGGTTGCAGGCGGCTGAGCGGCGCGTCGAAGCTATCGGCGGCGGCCGAAAGTTCCAGTTCGACGCCGTGGGACGCCGCTTGATTCGCCAGCGGCGCTGCGCGGCGGAATTCGGCCGCCACATCGGCCTGCTCCTCGGGATCGAGCGCGCCGAGCGAGCGAATCGCCGCGCGGACCTCGTTTGCTTCCTCAGGTGCAAGCTGCGCGAGCATCCCGGCGGCCGTGTCGGCGTCGAGGCTGCGGATGAAGACCGCGGCTTTGCGAAGGTTTTGGGCGTTGGTTGGCATGTTCAGTTTCTAAATAGCCGGCCCATCTTGGGCCGGTTCTTGTCCGACCAGGATGGTCGGGCTATATCAGCCTGCTTTTCCAATCCAGGATCGCAAAATGTCGGCGGCCGCGTCCGGGTCTTCGCGGACGATTTCGACCAGGTCGTCCTTGAGCGACTTGCCTTTCTTCAGGCGGAGCCGCGGGCGCTCCGGCTCGCCCTCGTCTTTGTCGTCGGCGTGTGCCGTCTTGGCTGATTCGTCGGTGTGAAGCGTCAACGTCGGTGCTCCGGCGGCTGCCGCTGCGCCTTCGGCCGGTGGCGTGCCGCGCACTACGGAGCGCAGCACGAGCAGGCTGAACATGGCCACGCCCATCATCGCCAGCGTGCTCCAATAGCGGCCGGTCCAGGCCATGGCGTTGCTGGCCATGGAAGGCGGCTCGATGGTCGGAATGGGGAGCGAATCGAGCACCACGACTTTGACGTGCTTGTAGTTGTCCTGGCCCCGAAACGCCTGCAACAACAGCAGGGGCTCGACGATGTTTTCGACTTTGGAGATGACGTCGACCTGCACTGCCCGCAGATCTTCCGGCTTGGGCGGTTCGGTGACGGTCGGATTACGCTGTTTCCAGATATCTTCGACGTACTTTCCAGGCACGGTGACGGTGGCCCAAACTTCTATTGGTGTGAGAGGCTGCTTCTCGGTGTTCGTCTCCTCGACGCCGACGACATTTTGCGTGTCGGAGCTTTCCTCGGTTTGCTTGTTCACGCTTGGTTGGGCGGCGGCAGCAGGCGGTTGACGATTGGGACCCTGCGCTTCCAGCCCGACTCGCCCCCCGTTGTCGTTGGCTGACTGAGTCGAGGTATCGTTCGTAGTGGTTTCCCGGGCAGCGGCGACAGCCTTGGGATCCGGTTTCACGCCTCGAGTCGATTCGAACTTCGTGTTGTCCAGCTCCGCATTGACTTCGACTCGGACACCGGGAATGTCGCGCAGCGAGTTGAGGATGCTGGCGCGTTTTTGCATTTCAAAGGCAACTTTGGTTTGCAGATAATCGCTTTTTTCAAAACTCTCCGGGTCCACGCTGTCGTCGCCGGTGGTGCCGGAGCCGTCGCCCAGATTGATGACCGTGACTTTGTCCTTCGACATGCCGATCGCACTGGCCACGAGCTTCTCGATGTTTCGGGCTCGGCGCGGGTCGAGCGATTCGCCTACGATCGGCCGGACGTTGACCGAGGCCGTGATTTGGTTCATGACCGACAGGCTGTTGGCGCCACGCGACTGTTGTTCCCCAATCAGCACGGCCGCTTCGTCGACCCAGGGCATGGCTCGCAAGATCTCACTAATTGTTTGCTGCTTGGCAATTTTGAGCCGTTCGCGTGTGGCGGCGCTCGATTCCCACGGGCCGCCTTTATCGAGCGCGTTTTCGAGAATCGTGTTGAAGTTGGGGGGCAGGGCGCCGGCTTCGGCCACGGCGGCCAGATAAGCGGCTTGCTGCCCGGCGGGGACGCGGACGCGGTTGCCCTCGCGGACATAACCGGACAGACCGGCCTGCGCGATGGCCGCCTCGGCGCGCGTAAGCTGGCCGTCCGGCAGCGCTTCGCCGCCGAAGAGGTACGCGTCTGGTCCGGCCGATGCGTGCTGGAACAGGTAGCCAAAACTGATGACGACAACGGCCAAGAGCAGCCCGGCCGTGATCCGCGCGCCGGGTGTCATCGAGCGAAACAGTTCGCTCACTTGAGCAATTGCCTGGTTCAGAAAATCCATCCCTGGACCTTTCGGAGCGACGAGCGACGAGCAACGAGCGACGAGAAAGCATTTCGTGTTTTCTCGCCGCTCGCCGCTCGCCGCTATTTAGATTCTTATGTCCTTAATTTCCTGGTACACGTCCATTAACTTGTTTCGCATTTGCATCGTGAGGCGGAAGGCCAGGTCGGCCTTTTGGACGGCGGTGAGCACCTCGGCCGGGTTGATCTCGCCGCCGGTGAACATCGTTTCGACGGCTTTGTCGGCGTCGAGCTGCATCGTGTTCACCTGCTGGATCGAATCGACCAGCATGTCCTTGAACGAGGAATTGCCTGCCGGCCCGTTGAGCGACGGCACCGTCGGCATCGCCGGGGCTTGCGGGAACGAAATGTTGTTGATGGGGGTCATGGCTTGGTAGGTCAGGCGATGATGCGGAGTGTTTGCTCGGTAATGTTCTTGCTGACTTCGATGACGCCGATGTTGGCTTCGTAGGAACGGGTGGCTTCCAGGGCGTCGACAAATTCCTCAGTCATGTTGACGGCCGGGTAACGGACGAAACCGCGGGAGTCCGCATCGGGGTGGCCCGGTTCGTACTTCATGGCCGGTGGCGCGGTCGAGTATTGAACGCTGCTGATTTTCACGCCGTTGCCGCCGCCCGTTGTCGCGATGTCGGTATCCGTTTGAAACGTGACAAAGCGTGGTTGGTAAGGCTCCAATTCGCCGCGCTCGTTGCGTGTCGTCGAGATATTGGCGATGTTCGACGAAATGGCGTTCAGCCGGGCTCGCTGGGCGACCAACGCGCTGGTGCTGACATCGAAAGTGGAAAGCATGGGGGACTCCTAACGAATTCACCTACTTGCTTACTCGCCTACTCACGCCACCCGTTCCGAAATTGCCGCCCGCAGCAGGCGGAACTGGGCCGCCATGATGTTTACGGCAAGATTGTGTTCCTGCTGGTTCTTGACGATTTCATTGACTTGCTCTTCGATACTGACGTCGACTTCGTCGTGGCGGAGAATGCCTTTCAGGGACTTCTCCACTTTGCGAAAGGCGTCCAACTGGCTATTCGGCCGGCTCGTGTCGTACGTCGATTGGCTGTCGTTGGGTTGGTGCCGCGTTTCGATGGCTTCCTTGAGCTGCTGCTGAAACAGCTCCGGCGACAGGTCGCGGGTCTTGTAGCCCGGCGTATCGACATTGGCGATGTTTCCGGCCAACACGCCGTGCCGCGCCTCAGTGAAATTGAGCACTTGCTCCAACACCGGGATCGACGACGTTTGAAACATGGACGAAAGCATTGCAACCTCCGTGCCGCAGCTTGCGACAGGTGCTTCATTGGGGGTGGCACGCCCTAAGCCCCAGGCGAAGGGCGTGGTTTTCCCACGCCCTTCGCTGTGGCTCGGGGCGTGCCACCCAGTGTCTTTATTACGGCAATGTCTGCCGATTGCTGGCGGCAGCTTCTGCCGATTGGTTCGTTCAACTTGCTTTGGCAAAATCCTTCTCGCGGGGTGCGTATCCATACGACCGCAGCTTGCCGCTGAGCGTGCGGATGCCGATGCCCAGCGCTTCGGCCGTCCGGGCGCGGTGGCCGTCGAAACGCTCGAGCGTGGCGACGATCATGCGTCGCTCCACTTCGTCGAGCGTGAGGCCGAGCGGCAGTTCATTGGGCTCCTCGGTCGTCGGCTGTCCGCCGGCTGCGATTTGTTCGCCGCCGCGGAGCCACGGGCGGAGCTGGGCGGCTTGGATCGGTGCGCCCGAGTTCAGCACGCACGCGCGGGTGATCACGTTTTGCAGCTCGCGGACATTGCCCGGCCAATCGTAAGCGGCCAACAGTTCGCGCGCCGCTGGTTCCAGTTCAAACGGTCCGCGCTGCAAGCGGCCGGCCGCGTGGGCCAGGAAATGATCGGCCAGCTCCAGCACGTCGCCGTCCCGTTCGCGGAGCGGCGGGAGGGCAATCGGCACGACGGCCAGCCGGTAGTACAGGTCTTCCCGGAACTTGCCGCCGGCGATTTCGTACGGCAGGTCGCGGTTGGTCGTCGCCAGCACTCGGACATCCACCGAAATCGTTTCACTCGAACCGACGCGCTCGAACGACCGTTCCTGCAGCACGCGCAGCAACTTGGCTTGCAGCCCCA
This sequence comes from Lacipirellulaceae bacterium, assembly GCA_044868555.1. GTDB lineage: Bacteria > Planctomycetota > Planctomycetia > Pirellulales > Lacipirellulaceae > JABDGM01. Next base: position 7,762 of record JBIOWO010000017.1, read on the forward strand.
GGTCGATCTCGGTGACTTCATCGAGCAGGATCGAGCCGCCTTGGGCCAATTCGAAGCGGCCGGTGCGATCGGAATCGGCGCCGGTGAAGGCGCCGCGATTGTGCCCAAACAGCTCGCTCTCCGTAAGTTGGGCGGAGAGCACCGGGCAGTTAAGACTTACCAGCGGTCCAGCGGCGCGACGGCTGAGCGTGTGAATCATCTGAGCGACCAGTTCCTTGCCAGTGCCGCTTTCGCCGCAGATCAACACGGTTTCGTCGGTGGCGGCAACTTGGGCGATTCGCTCGTGGAGCTCGCGCAGCGCCGCGCTGCTGCCGATCATTGCGGGGGAACCGGGGCCTGGGGGCTGGGGACTGCGGATGTGCGCGCGTTGCGGTTGATAGAGTTGGCTTCGGTCGCAAGCCTGGGCCACCGAGCGTTCCAGCTTCGCCACGTCGAACGGCTTTTCGAGGTAGTCGAATGCGCCCAGTCGCATCGCTTCGACCGCGGACGATACCGACGCATGGGCCGTGATCATCAGCACCTGCGCGCCGAGCCGGCGGCGCTCCAGCTCGCGGATGAACTCGAGGCCGTTCATCCCGGGCATTTGAAGATCGGTGATGATCACATCGACCGATTGACGGGCCAGGCGGCCGAGCGCTTCGGTGGCGCTCGCGCACGTGGCAACGTGGTAGCCGGCGACGCGCAGGACGTCGGCCACAGATTCGCGGGCCTGCGCGTGGTCGTCGACCACCAGGACGCGGAAGCGTTCGGTCTGTTGCGACTTGGCTTTTGTCATTACGCAGCGGCTCGCATCGAACGGCGTGGAATCTTAATCGTGAACGCGGCGCCACCCTCGGGGCAGTTCTGCGCGGTGACTGTGCCGCCGTGGGCTTCGGCGACGTGGTACACGATGGCCAGGCCCAGGCCGGTGCCATTTTGCTTGGTGCTGTAGAACGGCTCGAACGCGCGGCGCTTGACCTCGTCGCTGAGCCCCGGCCCGCTATCGGCGACTTCCAGCTCGAAGCCCCGCGCGCTGTCGTACGACGTGATCACCAGCGTGCCGCCGTCGGGCATGACGTCGATCGCGTTGAGCACCAGGTTCAACAGGGCCCGGCGAATCATTTCGCGGTCGGCGGTCAAGAGCGTGTTGGGCGGAACGTCGATGTCGACGTCGATCCGCTGCGCTTCGAGTTGTGGTTCGAGCGATTCGCAGACCTCGCTCACCACGTCACCGACGAGAAACGTTTGCCACTGCGGGCTACGGTGGGCAGTAAAGTTCAAGAGATCGTTCACGGTCGCATCCAGGGCGGTAAACCCTGCCTCGATCTTTGCCAAGATATCCAGGCTGCCCGAGTCGTCGGACAACCTCCTGCGCAACAGGCTCATGTACAGCGAGACGGGCACGAGGTTGTTTCGCACTTCGTGGGCGACGTGCGACGCCATCTGGCCGAGGTCGGCCAGGCGGTTCTTGCGTGCCAGCTCGCGGTTTTTGATTTCAAGTTCGCGGGTGAGGCGGGCCACCTCGCCGCATAGTGTTTCGTGGGTTCGCTCCAAGCGGAGTGTCGCCGTGTGCCAGGCTTCGAGGACTTCCTCCAAGTCGACGTCGTGTCCGTCGCGGCCCGGCGCGCGGTGCGCGACCGCGGCTAAATCGACTTCGGCGGCGGGCGGCGCCGACGATTCGATCAATTTCGTGTTATCTGGAGTGGCGATATTCATGGATTACGGACGGCTAAGTCGTTGGGCTTCGTAGGCGGAGCGAACTTGGGTGGCCGCGTGGACGTGCTGCAACTGCTCCACCACGTCGTTGCGACGGGCCGACATCTTTTCGGCACTCGATTTTTCCATGCTCAACACCTCTCGCAGCAGCTCGTTGCACTCGGCCGACTGTTGGGCACATTGGGCTCGCTGTTGGGGCGATTGCCAGGTGCGCTGGTTGGGGTTTTCCTCATAGTAGGGTGCTAACTGGCGCTCCAGATCCTGCAAGCCTCCAATCACTTGCTGCTTGACGGCTAGCAACTTCAACAGCGACGTCGTATCGCCGGACGCCACCAGGTCGGCTTGCCGCCGGCCCAGTTCGCGCAGTCGCAGCAGCACCTGGTGCTTGCCGCCGATCAGCTCAACAAGTCGCGTAGTCGATCGCATCAATTTACCTACTCACCTACTCACCACTTACTCATGTCCGTCAGCAGCATCCGCCATTCGTCGCGCGTAAAGGCCGTGTCGTTCTTGAACTCGGCTTTGGCCGGCAGCCGATCGAGCGCAATTTGCGCCTGTCGGATCGCGCCCCGGGCCTTATCCGATTGATCGAGTCGCCGCCAGCAGTTGGCGATTTGCACGAATGTTTCCAGTACGAACGGTTCATCGGGATACAACGAGGAGACGTTCGAATAGGCTTCGATCGCCTCCTTGTATTTGCCGAGGTCGAATAACACCGTTCCTTCGAGCATGTAGCAGTTGCGGAGCATCGTGCCCATGAGGGGATCGCTGTGCACGTCGTGCGCGCGGAGCGTGATGTTGCGCTGCACCTCTTCAAAATGCTGCAAAGCCGTGATCAGGCGCGTGTTCGCGAGTTGCTGGTTCTTGTCGCGCTCGCCGGAAGTTCGCGATTCGCGGACGCGCTCGAGCAGCTCCTCGGCCCAGCGGCGATACGACTCGCCGATGACGTATTGCGCGAGCAAGGTTTGCGGATCGTCGGGATAGCGCTCGATCGCTTCTTCCAGCGTGCCGATGGCTTGCTCGTGGTGATTGGTTTCGTGCAGCAGCATGCCCAGCTCGAACAGCGAGTCCTTCCACTCGCGGCTGCTGGGCTTCAGCGCGCTGCCGGTAATGTTGTCGCGGAGCAACTCTTCGGCCCGCTTCGTGTTGCCCTGGTTCCAGTAGGCCTTGGCGCAGTCGATGCGGGCCTGGTAGGTCGAGCCGTCGAGCGGATGAAGCTCGATGCACTCCTCCAGGGCCGCGATACTCTCGGCCACCTGGCCCAGCGCCAAATGCGCCTGGCCCAGCCGCATCAGGGCCGGCGCATTGCGCAGCTCGGGTTCGTTCTTGAGATACTTGTTGAGTTGACGGATTGTGCTGGAGAAACTGTGGCCGCGATAGTAATTTTCGGCGCTCTTCCACAGGTCCTGCGTGTACGAGTTGGTGGCGAAGCGCAGCTCAGCCAATTGCTCGAAGGCCAGCCCGGCGGCGCGGAGGTGGTGCAGGGCGGCCTGGCGCTCGTCGCTGTCCGCCTGACCCTCTTCGGAGGTGCGGCCCAACTCCAGGTTGCCCCATTGCTGCAGCGTGTCGCCTTGGATTTCGAGTTGCTCGGCCCGCGAGAACATCGGCGGGAAGCGATCCAGCAGCACGAGCGCTTCGGCGAAGTGATGGTGGTCGACAAAGTCGGACACCGCGGCGAGCACCCGAGTCCGCATCTGGTCGAGCGGCATGACGTCGCTGCGATAGCTGGCGGCGCCGGTGAACGGTTCCAACACGCGGCGGTATCCCAACAGCGCGGCCGACACATCCCCTTTTTGACGCAGCAGGTCTGCCTCGCCCAAGTTGGCCGCCATCCCTTCCGGCGATTCGGCGTACTGCTGGCGGGTGTGCGTGAATTGGTGCAAAGCCGCGTCGCTGTCGCCTTGCAAATCGCGGGCGCGCCCGAGATGGTAGCAGGCCTGCCGGGAGACGTAGCCGCTTTCTCCATCGAGTTTCAAGGCTTCCTGCAATCGCTGGATGGCCTCGTCGGTCTTGGGTTTCCATTCGGCGATGACCTGTCCGCGATCGGTGGTCGCCACTTTCTGAAGCGCCGCATCGAGCTCGTCGAGTGGGATCCGACCCTGTAGCAGCAGGACGGCCGCCCGCCGATTCTCCACGTCCGGAACCTGCGACAGGGCCTTGCGAGCGTCGTCGAAGCGATCCATCCGCGCGAGACAGTCGGTTTCCTGCAGGAGCGCGTCGGCCCGATCTTCCGCCGCCAGGTCGGGATTGGCCAGCACGGCCGAGTTGTGTTGGAGCGCCGGTTTGAGTTGCGGCCGCGGCATGAGCAGGCACGTTTCGGCCAGCAGGCCGTGCACCTGGTACGCCAGCGGCTGCTCGGTGGTCAACTTGTCGGCCAATAGTTCGTCCAGCACGCGGATGCCCTCATCGAACTGGCTGCTGCGGATGAGGCTCAGGCCGAGCAGGTACAGGCCCTCCGTCTCGCGCTCAGGAGGAATGCCGTAGGAGCGCGCCTCCTTGAGATAGCGCGAGGCCACGAGGTACTCGACCCGGCGACGTTCGGGCGAGGGGCTGATCTCGGCGTCGTGGGTCTTGATCGCACCGAGCACAAACAGCGGACCACCGTACTCGCTGCGCGGCAATTGGCCGCTGCGCAGAATGTTACCCACGATCGCCCGGGCTTCTTCATAGCGTTGCTGGTCGAGCGCTTCGAGCGCGGCAGCGACCGACTGCTGACCGCTGTGAATGGCGATGCTGGCCAAGTAAGCCCAGCCACCGATGGTCGCCATGATCAACACGAGGATCGTCGAGGCGACGGCGATGCCGCGCGTGCGGTTGCCGCCGGTCCAGGCCCGCAGGCGGCCGATGAAAGCGAGGAAGCGGCGCATCAGCAGAAGCACCTTGCCCGGATTGTCGGGCGAGGTTGGTTCCGGCGCAGCGTCGGCTTGGGGTTTGGGATCCGACAAGACAATATCCCCGGAATTGGGTGCCACTGGCTTTGCCAGTGTTTGCGCGTGACGA
>JBIOWO010000018.1:0-22616 GCA_044868555.1 Lacipirellulaceae bacterium
CCCCCCCGACGACAGAATGAGCAAGTCTCGGCACCGCTTCGATCATTGGCTCGGGTTTTTGGCAGCCATCTCCCGGACCTGTTGCAGGACCTGCTCGAGGTTGTAGCTCGCCGCCAACTGGAGCGGCGGGTAGTCGATGTAGGACATGAGCTCCTTCTCCCACAGCAACTGGCCGATGGGCAGAATGTTCCAGTCATAAATATACGCGGTGCTCGGGGAGCCGAGGGAACCGGCGACCGAGAACGCTCCCTTCTGTTCTGCCCCGACGTTATTCTCGAACGGATCGCGCATGATGTTCTGGAGCTGGGTCCAGTGGTACGTCGTGGGCGCATTGAGCGCATCGACACCTTCTGAGCCCATCATGGTGTAGTAGATCTTCCAGTTCTTATAGCGCACGGCCGAGGGGATCGTGCCCTGGTAGTAGAAGAAGACCTCGCGATTGCTCGCCGTCTTTCCCTGGAGGTAGGAGAGCTGGTTGGTGCCGTCGAGCTTGGTCTTGACGATGCCCTTGTACCCGCCGGCCATGATCTGCTTGTTGAGGTCGTTGGCCTTGGGGCCGCCGGCGATTTCGACGAACGTGGGCAGCCAGTCCAGCGACGCGAACATCTCCTTGAAGACCGTGCCCGGCTTGATGACGCCCGGCCAGCGAATGACGCACGGGACGCGCATGCCGCCCTCCCAGGTGGAGAGTTTGCCGGCCTTGAAGGGGGTGACGCCGCCGTCGGGGAAGGTTTGAACCTCGGCGCCGTTGTCGGTGGTCCAGACGATGATGGTGTTGTCGAGTTCGCCCATGTCTTCGAGCTTCTTGAGCACGACGCCGATATTGTCGTCCATCTGCTTCATGCCGGCTTCGTTGAGGCCCCAGTCCTTGCCGCCCTTGGTGCCGATCATGTCTTCATACTTCGGCGGCAGCACGGTGGTGACGTGCATGCGGGCCTGACACATCCAGACGAAGAAGGGTTTGCCGGTCTTCTTCGGGTCGTTGCGGTCGAGGAAGTCAACGGTACGGGCCGTAATTTCCTCTTCGATGGTTTTCGATCGCTCGAGGGTGATCGGGCCTTCGTCCTTGCCCATCTGGTTCTTGGCGGTGCCGTCGGGGGACTTCATCCACAGCACCGGGCGCGGCGGGGTCAGGCCGATGCCGTCCTTGGGGTCAATCGCGCCCGGAACTGGCGGAATGCCCGGAATCGGCACTTGCTTCAGGGGCGGCGCGATGGCTTGCACGGTCGGGCTGCTGTTGATGTCGGGAAAGCTCACCTGCTGCATCGCATCGAGGTGATAGAGGTAGCCCCAGTATTCCTGGAAGCCGTGCGCGGTGGGCAGCGAATCCGGATGATCGCCGAGATGGTTCTTGCCGAACTGGCCGGTGTTGTAACCGAGGTCGAGCAGGAACTTCGCAAGGCAAGGCGTGCCGGGGCGCAGGTACGAAATCGCGCCTGGCAACTGCGGCAGGACCATGCCCGCGCGGTAGGGATGCATGCCGGTGACGAACGCGCAGCGCCCGGCAGTGCAACTCGACTCCGCGTAGTAGTGCATGAACATGCCGCCTTCCTTGGCGATGCGATCGATGTTGGGTGTCTCGCCAACCATCAGGCCGCGGTGATAACAGCTTGGCTGCATCCAGCCGATGTCGTCGCCCATGATGAACAGGATGTTTGGCTTCTTGGCCTGGGCGTGAGTCAAGGTCGTGACACTTAACACGACAGCGACCGCGGCCAGCAATCTTAGCCCGTCACGAACTAGCATGTGTGCACGGCGTTTCATAATTCGACCTCTTTTGTTTGTCCAAACGTCTTCGAAATTCCGTCCCATGATGTCCCGTCGTGGTTCCCTCCATAAACCTAGGTCAGGTTTTCAGTCAATTTTCTGCTATTTTGAACCTCCTTTCGCTTTCGAACATCGGCTTGCATCGTGAGCGCTTTTCAATCGTGCGTCCCCACGGCTGCGACTTGGCAAGTGATTTAGGCGAACGGGGCCACCTAATCGCTCGCTTGGGCGGTTCGTTGAGGAGTGGCCGCTCCGCCGTCGGCCACCATTTGCGCCGGTTTGAGTTCGATATTCAGTTTGGCGATCTTCCCGGTGAATCGGAACGGTACTTGGTAGTCTTCGTCGTTCACGCCGGTTCGAGTGTCGACGCCGACGTCGAAGGTCTCATCGATCGTCAATATGGCCGGGATGGTGTGCGGGACGTTTCGACTGGCAACTTCTTTGCCGTCCACGCTCAGCGTGCCGGCGCCGCCTTTGGCCATGCCCGGGCCGTCGTACTTGAAGTTGAAGACTAGCGTGTGTTTGCCCGGCGTGAGTGCTTCCTTACCTTCCCACTTGAACCGCTCCAGGTCGAAGAAATTGTAGGTGAAGACCGGCTTGCCCTTGAGCAGGTACAGGCCGTAGCCGCCGAACCGGCCGCCATCAGTTACGATCATCCCTTCCGCGCCGTCGTTGGGAACCTCGACCTCCGCGGTGATCGTGTAAGACCGTGCGAGGATGTTCGGAGAGTCGCTGTTGGGCGTGCCGGACAACTCACCGGAGTAGGTGAATAGGGTCCGCCCGGCCGTGTAGCTCGGCTTGGGCGCCAGAATACGCGGAAGGATCGAGTTGTCCAGCGGAAGAACCTGGTACTTCGCCGCCTCAACCAGGAACAGTTCCTTCAGCTCGCGCAGCTTGTCGGGCATCTTGGCTGCGAGGTCGTTGGACTGAGAGAAATCCTCGTTGACGTTGTAGAGTTCCCATTTGTAGCCATTGACCACGTCGGGCAGCTTCGTGAGGCCCATCAGCCACGGCGGCGCCGGCGGAGTGGTGCAGGCGTACCAGCCGTCGTGGTAGATGCCGCGGTTACCGAACATTTCGAAGTACTGCGTCGTGCGCTTCGACGGCGCGTTGGCATTCGCCTTGTCAAACGTGTATGCCATGCTCACACCTTCAATCGGCTTCTGGGCGATGCCGTTGAGCATCGCCGGCGCCGGGACGCCCGTAGCTTCCAGAATGGTCGGCACGATGTCGATCATGTGGTGGAACTGATGGCGGACGCCGCCGGCGTCTTTGATGCGGTTGGGCCAGGCGATGCACATGCCCTGGCGCGTGCCGCCAAAGTGCGAGGCCACTTGCTTGGTCCACTTGAACGGCGTGTCGAACGCCCACGACCAGGCGACCGACATGTGCGGAGTGGTTTCGGCAGTGCCCCAGAGGTCGTAGAACTTCATCTGCACGGGGACCGGAACATCGACGCCTTGAATCGCCGCCATGTCCACGGGGGTGCCGATCGTGGAGCCTTCGGCGCTCGTACCATTGTCGCCGCTGATGTAGATGATCAGCGTGTTGTCGAGCTTACCCATGTCCTCGATGGCCTGGATCACGCGGCCGATCTCATGGTCGGTGTAGGCCGCGTACCCGGCAAAGACCTCGGCCTGTCGGGCGAAGAGCTTCTTCTCCTCGGCACTGAGCGTGTCCCACTTCGGCAGCTTGGCGCCGCCGTATTCTGGCTGTCCATCAGGCCAGGGGGTGAGCTTGGTGTTCGCCGGGATCACGCCGAGCTTCTTCTGGTTCGCAAAGATCTGCTCGCGCAGAGCGTTCCAGCCCATGTCGAATTTGCCCTTGAATTTGTCGCTCCATTCCTTCTTGGGATGGTGGGGCGCATGGGTGGCGCCGGGCACGTAATAGACGAAGAACGGCTTGTCGGGCGCGGCCGCGTTGAGCTGGTTGATGTAGTTGATGGCATCGTCGGCCATGCCGGTGATCAGGTTGTAGCCGGGGTCGTCGCGGAACGGGAAGATCTGGGTTGTGTTCCGGAACAAGAACGGCGTCCACTGGTTGCTCTCGCCGCCCATGAACCCAAAAAAGTACTCGAAGCCCATGCCAAGGGGCCATTGGGTGAAGGGGCCGGCCGTGCTGTATTGAAAGTCGGGCGTGTTGTGGTTCTTGCCGAACCAGGAAGTGGCGTAGCCGTTCTGCTTCAGGATTTCGCCGATCGTGCCATTGTCGACGCCGATGATTGAGTCGTAGCCCGGGTAGCCGGTAGCCTGCTCCGAAATGACGCCGAAGCCGACGGAGTGATGGTTACGGCCGGTGATGATCGCCGCCCGCGTGGGCGAGCAAAGGGCGGTGGAGCAGAATTGCGTGTAGCGCAGCCCCATCTTGGCGATGCGGTCCATGGCCGGCGTTGGAATCACGCCGCCAAAAGTGCTGTACACGCCATAGCCCTGGTCATCGGTCATGATCAACAGCACGTTGGGCGCGCCTTTGGGCGGTACCACGTTGGGCGGCCAATAGGCCTTGGAATCCTTGGCGTTGAGGTTGATCGTACCGCCGAACTTCGCCGGCGGATTGGGAAGATACTTGCCGTCGACGGTAGTTGTCGCACTGGGCGAGCCGGGCCGGCCGCTGGTCTGCTGAGCCGTACCAACGCGAGCCACCAGCAGCATTAGGGTGACCACGAATAGTTGCCCGACCAGAAAGCGCTTGATTTCTGAAGTTTCGATTCTCATGGTTGTGTTCCTTGTCTGAAAAATACGGATGTTGTTGACAACTATTGATTCTGTGCGGCGCCTGCCGGCTGCTTCAGCCGCACCATCGTCCATTGCTCGGTCTTGTCCTGACCTTCGTGAACAAGCAACGTCGTTTCATCCTTCGTGAGGTTGTACAGGCCGGTGTCGAAGATAATATTCTTGCGGTCGACGACGACCCATGTCACGCGCTGCGTTTGTTTGTCGACCGCTCCCTGTACCTGCTGGACGTTGTTGTCGCCCGTGTTGTAGTAGTTGCCGCGGACGATGCCGTCCTTGTTGACCGCCAGTTGAAACGTCATTTTGCTCGACTTCTCGCCGCCGGGGATCGCCTCGAACACGCCGAGCGGCAGCCATTGAGCATTGGCTTGATCGGTTGGATTCTGCGGTGCCGCGAATGGATCACCGTCCTGCGGCGGCGACTCGTTCGGAATGTCGGCCTGCTGGCCTGTTTGCGCGAGCTGCACCGCCGATTGGTAGTAGTCGGCCGTCGTGGCGATCGGTTGGCCGTCGAGGCAGACGTTGTTGTCGACGTAGGTGATGTTGTCGCCGTAGTAGTAGCCGACCGGCGCCCAGTCGACGCCGAACCAGCTGTTGATCGCCGGCCAGGTGCAGGCCGCCCAGTAACCGGCGGCAAACCCGCGGGCCCACCAGGCATTTGGATAGCGGCGGTACCAATCGCGATCAAACGCATTCCAGTGGTCGAAGTTCGTTCGCACATAGTTGCCCTGCAGGCGCATGTCGGCCGCCGACCCGTGCCACGTGCCGACGCCGCGGGCGCCGTCGTAGAAGCCGCGGCTGCCCACCTCGCCGTGCGCGACCACGCCGCCATCCGGGCCTTTGATTACCGTGCCGCTGGCGCCCCGCGCGCCACCGGCCACTCCGCCGGGGCCAGCCACGACGCCGCGCTCGCCCGCCGAGCCGTGGGCCACCACTCCGCCATCCGGCCCGCGAACCACTGTGCCACTCGCGCCGCGTTCGCCCGCCGCGGCGGAATCCATGGAGGAAAGTCCGCGTGCGCTGCCGGCGTAGCTGGCCCCAAAATCGCGCCCGCCCACAGCGGAAAGTCCCGAATCGGTCGGGAGTCCGAGGAATGAATTGAGCCGCGCAGCAGATGGCGGCGCCCCGCCAAAGCCGCCGAATTGTCCGCCGCGATTGAGTCCGTCCAGTCCGCCGGCACCTCGGAAGCCATCACCGCCGAGTCCGTCGCCGCCGAATCCGTCGCGCTGGCCCAGGCCGCCCTGCAATCCGCCGGCCCCGGCCCCTTCGCCGAATCGGCCCGCGCCACCGGCACCGAATTCACCGCCGCCAAAACCAGCGCCGCCCCGTTCGCCACCGAATCCGCCCGCGCCAAAACCGCCTGCACCCGCGCCACCGCCAAAGCCTGCGCCGCCGCGTTCGCCGCCAAATCCGCCGGCCCCGAATCCACCGGCGCCCGCCCCTCCGCCAAACTCGCCACCTCCAAACCCGCCACCTCCAAACCCGCCGCCGTGGAAATCACCGCCGCCAAAACCGCCGCCGCCACCGAATCCACCGCCACCGAATCCGCCGCCATGGCCGCCGCCAAAACCGCGACCATGCGATGATCCGGCGCTCAAAACAGCCGCCACACTGAGTCCAACGGCGATCAACAATTTACGTTTCATTTTAGGCTCCTTCACCAACTGGTATGGCTTCGGTTTTCCTTTGGTAAATCTCAAAGCAAGACGAAAAATCTGCTACGGTGTCGCATCACTTACCGGCATGCGCTCGATCACGATTTCTTTCGTGTTCGGGAGACGCTCGTCGCCCAACATGCGATTCACCGATTCCCACGACAGAACGTTGTCATCGGCGTGATACAGGATATTCGTCGCGGTCGTGCTGGCGCCGTCGGCCGTCATGCCTTGCGTGCGGATCAGCCAGCGGTCGCCGTCCTTCGACCATACGCCCATTCCGTGACCGCCATCGACGTTGAAAAACCAGGACACAAATTGCCCATTGAGCGGGTCACGGCCGATGATCTCGAGGCGGCCCGGCATCGCGTTACCACCTTCCACGGCATGCACTTTCGTCTGGCCGCGGATAAAGTTCCCGTTGGCAATCCAGTCGTAGCTGACTTCGACCTTGGCCGCATCGCCCGAAGCCGCCCAATCGCCGACCAGCCACGCCAATTGCTTCAGGTCGACTTCACTCTTGGAAGGCGGCAGTTCCGAATCCCGCACGCTCGCCATCCGCCATTTGCCGTTCTGCTTCACGTGCACGGCCGTGTAGGCGCTTGCACTCGGTGGGCCATTGGGGCTGTTGAAGACCGACGCAGTGCCTTGCTCGATGGCCACCGTCGGCACAAGAATGCGGATCGAATCGATTTTGATTTCCATCTTCGAGCCGGGATGCGCTTTGAAAAATTCCTCGTACAGCCGTTGAATCGCCGGCCGGCCTTTCACGGTTCGTTGGCCGCTGATGTATTCACCGTCCTCCGCCCACAGCGCGGCGACGGCCTCGGCCTGGCCCGCGTCGAACGCCTGCACAAACGCGCGGGCCGTTTCCTGGATTGCGTTCTGCTCGGGCGAGGGCGCGGCCGCTTGCTGTCCGCTTACCGATGCAGTGCTGAAAAGGGCAGCGATCAGGAACCAGATGGAAGCAGTTCGTTTCATGGTTAGTCCTCCCATGCAATTGCGTTGAGCCGGTCGATTAAAGCCCATCGACGCGACGGAAGAGCGAAGAAACTCGTGCGTCGTGCTGTCGCCATTTACGCCAGAAAGGTTCGGCGACATATCTCTTCTCTGCCGGTCGAATCGCCCCTGATTCTAGCCCTGTCGTTACTCGCCCAGCAACTAGCTTCCCCGAGAACGCGGCGGGGATTAGGGATGGTGTCGTACGTCGTAGGGTATTCCCGCATAATCGCTTGCGGAAAATTGCGGGCATTCGCGATGTGTGGTGCGTCAAATCCGACGGAGGCAATTGTGTGAATCTTCTGCGCAGGCCACATGCGCACCAACTATAATGGCGGACTGGCCGCATCGGCGGACGGACGTGCAACTTCGGGCCTGGTATCGATGAATCTCTTCTCGCGGTTTCGGAATTCTCACAGCGGCAACCGGCAGCCGGCGGCCCACATGACCTGGGCCAAGACCAGCGTCGGCCGCACCGTCTCGCGCACCGGGTTGTTTCTTAAGCGGCAGTTGTGGATCTGGCCCATCCTGGCGGTCGTGCTGATGTCGCTGATCGGATACTTCGTGCGCGACGCGATCGAGACAACCATGCGCGACGGGCTCCGCTCGGAGCTCGAAACGCTGTTGAATGTCGATACGGCGATGCTGGAGACGTATTTCCATGTGCAGCAGTCGAATGCCGAGTCGCTTGCCAACAACGTCGACATCCGGCAGACGGTGTACCCGCTCTTGGAATCGGGACCGGACGAGGCCAGTCCGGCCGACTTGACGGCGCTGCGAGCCAAGCTGGAAAAATCTCTGGGGCCGGCGTTGAGCGCTCACGACTACCCCGGTTTTTTTGTGGCCGACAAGAAAAAGCGGATCGTCGCCTCGTCGAATCCGGACCTCATCGGGCAGCAGAACATCGCGGAGTACGATTCGTTCATGACGCGGGCGCTCGACGGGCAGACATGCCTCTCGCCGCCGTTCGGGAGCGTCGCGGCGATGCGCGACGAGTCGGGTCGGTTGCGGACCGGTGTGCCGACCATGGTCGTGTGTGCGCCGATTCGCGACGACAGCTTCCAGGTCGTCGGCGTGCTGGCGCTGCGGATCAATCCGGAAGAAGAGTTCAGCCGCATCATGAGTCTGGGCCAATTCGGCGCTTCGGGCGAGACCTACGCGTTCGACAAGACAGGGCGGATGGTCTCCAACAGCCGGTTTGATAAGGATCTGATTTTGCTCGGCCTGTTGCCCGATCAGGACAACTCGAAATCGATTCTGCAAATCCTGGTCCGCGACCCTGGTGGCGACATCACGCAAGGGCACCGTCCGACCGTGCGGCGGGCCGAGCTGCCGCATACGTTTGCGGTGGCCGAAGCGGTGGCGGGCCGGCCGGGCGCGAACGTCGACGGCTATCGCGATTACCGCGGCGTGCCGGTCGTCGGCGCCTGGAAATGGTTGCCGGCTGCGGACGTCGGCGTCGTCACCGAGATCGACTACGCGGACGCGTTTCGGCCGCTGTCGATTTTGCGGTGGACGTTCTGGGGCCTGTTCGCGCTGCTGGCGCTCGCCGCGGCGGCCATCTTCGTGTTCACCATCTTGCTGGCCCGCTCGCAGCGCGAAGCGCAAAAGGCGGCCATCGAGGCCCAGCAGATTGGCCAGTACAAGCTGGACCGCAAGCTGGGCGCGGGCGGCATGGGCGTTGTGTATGAAGGCCATCACGCGATGCTCCGCCGGCCCACTGCCATCAAAATGCTCGAGCCCGACAAGGTGAACGAAGGCACCCTCGAGCGGTTCGAGCGCGAAGTGCAAATCACCAGCCAGCTCAACAACCCGAACACGGTCGCGATCTACGACTTCGGCCGCACGCCCGAAGGCGTGTTCTATTACGCCATGGAATTTCTCGACGGCATCGACCTGCAATCGCTGGTCGAGCGCTACGGCCCGCAGCCGGTGCCGCGGGTGATCCACATTTTGCAACAGGTCTGCGGCTCGCTGTACGAGGCCCATTCGCTCGGGCTCGTGCACCGCGACATCAAGCCGGCCAACATCATGCTCAACCGCCGTGGCGGCCAGCCGGACGTGGTGAAGGTGCTCGACTTCGGGCTGGTGAAGGCGCTCGACGACGCCAAGGCGGCCGGCCTCACGCGACAGGAGGCGCTCACCGGAACGCCGCTGTATATGTCGCCTGAGGCGATCGAAATGCCCAGCTCGGTCGACGCCCGCAGCGACTTGTACGCGGTGGGGGCGGTCGGCTACTTCCTGCTCACCGGTCAGCCGGTGTTCGAGGCGGGACACGTGCTCGAGCTGTGCCAGAAGCACATTGACTCGCAGCCGGTGCCGCCATCGGAGCGAACGCGAACGCCGATCCCGGCCGAACTCGAAGCGGCCCTGATGGCCTGCCTGGAAAAATCGCGCGCGAAGCGCCCGCAAACGGCCCGCGACCTGGCGGCCCTCATCTCGCGCTGCGCCGAGGCGCTCCAGTGGTCGATCGAAGACGCCGACGCCTGGTGGGGCAAGCACGAACGCGGCCAGGCGGGCATGTCGAGCCAATCGGGTCTCTTGGGCGCGCCGCCCAACCTGTCGGCATCGGCCAGCCGCACGACCAATCGTGGACATGATGTGACGATTGACCAACCGCGGTGAGGTTGAGGGGCTGGGGGCTGGGGGCTGGGGGCTGGCGTCGAATGCGTGGCGGTTTGCGCCGGGTTACACCAGTGGCTGGTCGTTCGTCGTCCAAATTTTTGGTGACCCCTTCGAAGCGGACAGGCGATTTTGGTGTCGCCTTCGAAGGCGACAGCCAATTTTGTGGGGTCCGTGGCCCAAATTTGGCCTTGCGAATTGCCCAGGTTGACGGCGGCCGAGTGCGCGCAAACGGGATCGCACGATTCGGCGCTCGGGACCGATCGCGGATTGACGCGGGTAACTTTTCAAAGAGCTGCGGCAGTTTCGTGCACGTCGACCTTAGCATACGCTGGCGGCGATTTCAGCAACTAAATTTGGCCGCGCGGAATAGTCTTCACCACAGAGGACACGGAGGGCACGGAGAAAAAAGCGGGTAGTAGGGAGCAAGAAATCGACTGCGGCTTGACGGGCGTTGGGCGTCGGTGGATGAATCCGAAGTGGCTATACTGTACGGCTCAGGCTGGAGGCACGCGGCGCGGTCGCTTCGTAACTCGGTCGACGACGGGCTCGTTTCGTTTCTGCAGGGAAAAAAACCATGAGCGATCGTTCGGCTAGCGGTGTTGTCGTCGTGGCGATTGGGCTGATCTTGATTCTGCTGGTCGTTGTTGGCGGCGTTGGATTCTATTACGTCACAGCGCGCCAGCAAATGGTGGCAGCGGCCGAGCGAGATCGCGCAGTGGCCATGATGGAAGCGCAAAGAGCCCGCGTGGAAGCGACACCTGTGATCGCGCCGCACACCAAAGCGCGTGACGAATCATCGTCGAAAGTCGACAGCGATGTGATTCGCGCCGCCGTCGAATCGGTGCTGCGCGCTCAGGAAGAGGCCTGGAACCAGGGCGACATCGACGCATTCATGGAGCACTATTGGAAGAGTGACGATTTGACGTTCAGCTCGGAGGGCAAGACAACGCGCGGCTGGAAGGCCACGCTCGCTCGCTACCGGGAGCGGTACGGGACGCGGGAGAAAATGGGCCGCGTCAGCTTCAGTGGATTGGAGATCACCCCGCTGGGTGATTCCGCAGCGCTGGTCCTCGGCCAATGGAAATTGGACCGCGAAAGCGAACCTGTGTCGGGCAATTTTTCGCTCGTCTTCCGCAGGATCGACGACCGCTGGCTGATCGTCCACGATCACACGTCGCGGCTGGTGGAATAACGTCGGCAGGCGACGCCATTCAATGCGCATCGCCGGCGGGAGGTATGGTCCATGTTGACAGAGGTGCTTGACCTCAGCGAGCGGTGGTATCAGGCGTGGCTGGAGAAAGACGCTGCCACCGTCCAGCGGCTGATGGCTGAGGACTATCTCTACGTTGGGCCGAACGGGCTGGTCCTCGATCGTCAGGCCATCCTGGCGGTCATTGGTTCGCAGAGCTATCGACTGGATCATGGGACGCGGACGGAGATCGTCGTGCGAGGCTTGGGCCGGGAGGCGGCCATCGTGCGGCATCGCTGGCAGGGTGCCGGGGCGTTTGAGGGCACTACGTTCACGGACGACAACCGGTGCACGATGGTCTGGGAGAAACAGGCGGGCGAGTGGCGGCTGGTGCTGGATCAATGCTCGTTCAGCGGGAAGTAGCGTCCCGGCGCGAGGTGGCAGATGCCGCCGCGTAGCGGCTTGTTTCGCCCTGCGGGTGAGCAGAATTAGGGGGCGATTCGCATCCGGGGGCTCGCGCCGCCCGGCTACACGACGTCGCCGCTCCGCGGCTGGGGTCGGACGAAGTTGCGCGTGAGTCGTCAGCCGCAAAGCGAGATTGCCCAGATTTTGAGACAAAGCCGATTGCGGTAGACGCAAACCAGCCGCAAGTTGTTAGAATAGGCGTCATTCCAAGCGAGCTTGGTTTCTCTTCCAGCCTAATGTCCTATGGCACATCTCGGCCGATTCAGGAGTTCTCGGTCAAGAAACGCGATCTGAAGCTGCGCCGAGCGTGGAAGCGATTGTCGATGTACGAGGTGGCGACTGTCGTGGCAAATAGTCGTTGAGGCAAGGCGATGAAGAATCACAGGCGCGGATTCACGTTAGTTGAGCTTCTCGTGGTGATAGCGATCATCGGCATCCTGGTGGCCCTGTTGCTGCCGGCGATTCAGGCGGCGCGGGAATCGGCCCGCCGCAGCCAGTGCCTGAATCACCTCAAGCAATGGGGCACCGCCATGCATCTGTATCACGATGCAAAGAAACGGCTGCCGCTTGGATCCAGTAGCAACACGGGGGCGTTCCCCAACATGCGGCGGCAGACGTGGGTCATGTATCTGTGGCCGTACGTCGAGGAAACAAGCCTGGCGAGCGCGAATGTGATCACGAATCATTTCTATGTGCCGCCGGCAAGCATCGACAACACAATGAACGGGCTGACAGGAAAAGCGGTCACAATCTACCTCTGTCCGAACGATGTGGGCATCGGCGTGGACCAGACATCGGGGACTCATCAGCGGCGGCGAGGAAATTACGTCGTCAACTGGGGCAATTCGTTTTACGGTCAAGCGGTTGAGCCGCTGGGCAAGGCCCCATTTTCTCACATCAAGGGCGATCGCGGCCAGCCGCGCAAAACCGACTTCGCCGATATCACCGACGGGACATCCAATACGCTGATGCTATCGGAATGCCTGAGAGCGTGGAGCGTGAACGACAACGACTGGCGCGGCGATATTCATAACGACGACGGTGAATTTCGTTTCCATACGAGGTTGTCGCCGAATACATCGGCACCTGATGTGTTTGAGGCGGGCTGGTATCAGCCGACGGGCGACCCGAAAATGCCGGCGTCCGCGGGCGCGGAAAACGTCCAGGTTACGGCGGCCCGCAGTCGTCATCCGAGCGGCGTCAACGCCGTTCTCTGCGATGCCTCGGCCCGCTTTGTCAGCGACAGCATCGCGCTCGACGCCTGGCAGGCCATGGGATCGATGAATGGCGAAGAAGTTGGCGAGGAAGAGTGATGGATCGTCGATCTGCGTGCGCGAATCGAAATCAGCGGACTCGCGCTGGGCGGGCGGCGGTGCTGGTCGCCGTGATCCTGATGGCCGGCTGCGGGAAGCCGACCAACGGCGTGGTCACGGGTACGATCACGGTGGACGGCGCGCCGGCCAAGTCGGGCTCGATCGCTTTCTTTCCCGTGAATCGAAAGTCGTCGACGGCCGGGGCTGAAATCGTGGACGGACAGTACACCGCCAACGTGCCGCTGGGCACCGCCAAAGTGGAGATTCGCGTGCCCAAGGTGGTCGGGCAGAAGAAGCTCTACGATACTCCCGACAGCCCGGTCCAGAAGATTCTGGCCGAATCGTTGCCACCCAAGTTCAACGATGAGACGGAACTAACGCTCGACGTCGAACCGGGCGAGAACCTTCGTGACTTCCCATTGACGACGAAGTAGTCGCTCCGCAAGGAAAGGTGTCTGGGGGTTTACGCCGCCCGGCGACACGATGGCGCCGCTTCAGGGCTGAGAAGACCCTCACCCGCTCGCGACCAATGCTGCGCATCGGTGCCCGTCGCGACCTCTCCCGGAGGGAGAGGTGGCGGTCCACCGGCGCCGGCGGCGGCTGCACAGCACGGCGGCGATTAGTGCTAGTGCCCAGGTCGTCGGCTCGGGGACGAGCTTTATCACCTGGCCGTTCTCGAACAAGAAATAGATTTCGCCCCGTGCGTCCTCGGCCACGCCGTGCAGGCGGACGCTCGGCTTCAGCAGTGTGCCGGCGATCTTGAGGTCGAACACGTTCAGCGAGGCGTCGGCCGGGTCGGTGTACAACAAACGGCCCGCGGAGCCGTCGCCCCGGTCCAGGTCGCCGAAGATGTACTTGCCTTGCATGTGCGGCAACAGGCTACCGCGATACACGAAGCCGCCGATGACCGCCAGGCCGCCCGGACCATTCTGCGTCGTCGGGTACTGGGCGATGGGGTTGATGAGATTGGGGGGCAGCGGATACAGCGTGTTGATACTCGAGTTCGTATTGATCTCGGTGCCCGACTTGGCAACCCAACCGTAGTTGCCGCCGGCCACAATCTTGCTGATCTCTTCCCGGGAAAACGTGTTGCGATCCTGGCCGACGTCGGCCGCATAGAGATCACCGGTTTCCCGATCGAAGCTGATGCGGAACGGGTTGCGGAAGCCGTGGGCGTAAATCTCGTCGAGCCAGTTGGCCTGCCAGCCGGGGAAAGGGTTCGCGACCTGCGCGTCGGAGGTGAACGGATTGGTCTTGGGCACGCGCCAGCCGCCGCCAGCGACGCTAGGATCGTTCGTATTCGGATCGACGTCGGTGGTGGGCTTGATGCGGATGATCTTACCGAAAATGTTGCGGCGATCCTGGGCGTTGCCTTGGCCTCCCCAACCCGTCGTCGGATTATCGGGATTGCCCGGATTGGTGTGCCCGTTGTTCGCTGCAGCATGTCCGCCATCGTAGGCGCCATTGCTGCTGGCGGTCGCGTTTCCGCCGTCGCCGATCGAAAAGTACAGATAACCGTCCGGTCCAAATTGCATCGCCCCGGCATTGTGGAACTGGCCCGGCTTGCCGATCCGCATCACGGCCCGCGGCTCAACGGCGGTGTCGATGCGGAGCTCGCCTTTGGGGCCCGGCAGCGCGGCGGTCCACTCGCGGATTACGATTTGATTGTCGTAGGTGGTGGGGTTGGTCGGACTGCCGGGGTACTCGTTCTGATGGAACAGCTGCGGCGTGGGCGAGGGATTCGCGCCGCCGATGATGTAATTCTCGTTCGTGTAGGTGTAGAACTTGCGGTAGCCGTTGGGATTGGCCGCGTTGTTGAAATCGGGATGGAACGCGGCGCCGAGCAGCCCCTTCTCGGTGCCGAGGTTGAGCGTGCCGCGGTTGGGTGAGGCGGCCGGAATCGCCGCCAGCGCGGCGGGCATGTTGAGAAAGTCGGCCGTGAGCGGATTCGGCAGGCTGAAGTCGAGGGTGCGAATCCGGCCACCTTGCTCGCCGACGAACAAAAATCGCGGATCGCCGGAGTTTACGCCGAACGTGGGAGCGCCAGCTGCGCCCGGCGTCACGGTGGCCACCAGCTTCAGCTTGCCGGTGAGTGTGCCGGCCTGGATATTTTGCGCACGCGCCGAACTGGGAGCCGAACCAAGAATTGCCAGTATCGCCGCCAAAAGCGTCGCCAATCTTTTCATTGCACTTGCCTCTCGTTGCCAATCCGCAACGTTGTCAAAGTTGTCTTAGTCGAGTGGAAACCGAAATGATGAACCAGTTGATGGATGAAAAAAGATACTCGTGCGGGAGTGCCGCGCCGCGAGAAATCGCGCTGCGGGTCACAAGAGCCACTGAGAACGAATCAGGCGCCGTCGCCCGATCAAAGGTGTGAGGCTCTTATTGAGAGAAGGCCATTAGCGGCACACATTCGACATTGATGCTCGATGGAAAAGCGCCGTTCAGCGCCAATTCTCATTGTCGGTGCACGTTGCGCCGTGTCAATCAAATTCTTGTGGCTCGTTGTGATGAGCGCGACCGCTGACGAACAAAATGCCGCTGATTTGCGCCGCGACGCCGCGATTCCTCAGTTGCGTGCGGCAAATTCTCATGGAGAATTCTCGCCGCGTGTGAATCCGGCCTCACTTTAATAGTCTCGCTGCGCGACAATTCACAGCGCGCCTTTCGCAGCGCACGATTCACCGCATGGACGTCCGTTGCCGGCTTCGCATTTTAATTGACAGTGCCGGCTGCCGCCTTTAGAGTCGCAAATATGGTGCGTGATCAGGCTCTCAGGTGGATGCGTCTCGCTGCGTTTGTCGGCGCAGTTCTCGCGCCGAAGTTCGCTCAAGGCGTGCAAGTGGCGGCCGATGTGACGGTAGGAACTGTCTCCGTCCAATTGAAGCGTGTCAACACGATCACCCAGACTTCAGGCGCTGCCAACACCAATCTGTTATTCGGCACGGCCGCGCCGGGCGACAGCACTCGCCTATATTTGATTCAGCAGGGAACGACCGACGGCAGTCCCGATACTCAGGGAAAGGTTCTGCACATCAATCCCTCGGTGGTCGACGGCTCGGTGAGTACGTTGATTGATTTCAACGTGAAACTCCCCGGCATGCTCGACACGACGCATTTTGAAAAGGGCCTGCTGGCCGTTGCCTTTCATCCTGATTTCAATAACCCCATCAAGCCCGGCTATCTGAAGTTCTACACGTATTCGACCGAGAACTATGCAGCGTCGGCGGCGGCGTACGGAGCAACGCTGGACTACAAGCATCCAGAGACAGCCGCCTTTCTCCCCATTCCCGGTTCTCTCCCGCAAAACTGGATCAACAACGTCAACACGCTCCGCGAATGGACGGCCAACTCGACGACGCCGACGGATGCGACTCCGTCGCGCGTGCTGATGCGGATTGCCGATCCGCAGAATCAACACAACGGCGGGACACTGGCGTTTAGCCCCGTCGATGGCTATCTGTACTGGTCGCTGGGCGACGGCGGCGGCAACAGCAGCAGCAGCCCCGAATTCGACAGCAGCAAGGGCGGCATCAACAGCACGACCGATGGTCACACGAACATGGTGGTCATGGGCGCAACAACTCTTCCACACGGAAATGCTCAGGACCGCACCACTCCGCTCGGCAAGTTTTTGCGCATCAATCCGCTCAGTGCGGCCATGGCCCCGGATCCCAACGCCACGCCCAAGGGCGAGTACCAGATTCCGAACGACAATCCGTTCACAATGGAGTCGAACATCGATCCAGGCACCATGGCTCCGTATCCGGATTGGAGTTCAGCTTGGGTCGATGAAATCTACGCCTACGGGATCCGTAATCCCTACCGCTATAGTTTCGACCGGGGTGACGGTGGAGCCAATCTCGATCGCGGCAAGCTGTACCTCGCCGACCCAGGCTGGGACAATCGCGAGGAAATCGACCTGATTGAGAAAGGCAAGAACTATGGCTGGGTCATCCGCGAGGGAACCGACCCGATGGCCGGGACTTTCGCCGGCACTGCCAACGAAATCCCGGTGTACACGGCACCCGTCAATGCCCACACGGGGCTGCCCGATACGCTGACCGACCCGATTGCCGAATTCGATGAGTCGGTGGGCCACGCGATTATCGGCGGGTTCGTATCTCGGCTGTCTTCCACCAATGGCCTGTTTGGCAAATACGTGTTCGGCGATTATCAGTCGCCGCTCACTTCACCGGCGTTGAACGGGATGCTTTTCTACCTCGACACCAACGAAGTAAAAGCACCGAACACCCCCTATCGCATCTATCGACTCGGCATTAGCGGATTGCCCGCGCCGCCGGAAGCAGACCTCCTCGGTTTGGGCGAGGGCGCCAACGGTGCCATTTACGCGATGTTCGACAACGGCCAGATTTACGAGCTCGTGCCCCAGGCCATCCCGCTGCCCGGCGATTACAACAACGATCACGTCGTTAACGCGGCCGACTATGTTCTGTGGCGGGACAACGTCGGCACGAACAACGTGCTTTTGAACGACGCCATCGGCGGCATGATTGACGACGATCAGTACAACCAGTGGCGGGCCAACTTCGGAAATTCCATTGCGACCGGGGGAATTGGAGCAGTTCTGGTGCCCGAGCCGAGCGCTTTGCCGCTCGTGTTCGCTGCGGTCGTGGCCAGTCTGCTGGCAACGCGCGGCGGAAGGCGGCGCTATTCTTAATGTGCGGGTGCGCAACAAGTGCTCTCTTGGCGTCCGCCTTGCTCGTCGCGCGATCGCTGTGCGTCGCCAGAGTCCTTGCGTCTTGCCGTTAGTTCGCAGAACCGTTACGGAATATCACAGGAAAAGTTCCGATACTTTTCGGATTTGTACGGCTAAAATCGCGGAAAGAGCTGGGAGACTCTTCTAGGAAATCCCTGCGCCAGCTTTGCGGGGTAGTGCATTCGGCTCGACATAGAAGCGGCGGCATCTTGAGCTTGGTCCAACGGGGCAAACACGGGGGACTTACTGCACCGAGGGAGGAATTCAAATGACGGGTGGGAGATTTCGGGGCGCGCGCCGTGGAATCGCGGCGGCGGCTTTGGCGGGCTTGTTTTTGAGTGGGCCGGTTTCTCGAGCGGCAAATATCTGGGACGGCGGAGGCACTCCGAACAACAACTGGAGTACGGCTACCAACTGGGACAACAACCTGGTTCCCACGTTTCCGGCGCAGTTGACATTTGGCGGACTGGTGAACTTGCTGCCGAATAACGATCAGGGCAACGTGGCGGTCGACGGGATCATTTTCGACGCCGTGGGCGGCTCGTTCTCGATCGGCGGCAACGACTTCACGCTGGGCGATCCGGCCACGGCCGACTATCGCCGCAACGGCGTCACCAATAACAACGCTCTTTTGCAGACGATCAACAACAGTCTCACGCTGACGCGCGGCCAGCACATCATCAGCACAACGACGGCCACCGGCGGTCTGACACTCAGCGGCTCGCTCACTCGCGCCGCCGGTTCGGGAGCCTACTTCAATCCCATGGCGGGCACATCGATCAAGACCACGCTCACCAACGGCGCCAGCGGCATCATCGGCGGGTGGGCTGCAACACAGAATCCGACGCCCGACGTTTTGCGTCCGAACGCAACGGCGGCTTTCTACGCCAAAGTGGACGGCTCGGGCAACGTGGTTCCCTACGGCGATGCCGACTACACGGCCGACAACGACATCGATGGCGAGATCGGCGAAATGGCACTGCCGGCCGGCATCAATGCCAACTCGAATATCCGATGGCGGGGCGCAGCGGCCGCCGGATTCAATATCACAATTCCCGCCGGCACCACGAATCTGAACACCTTCCTGTTCGATGGCCCACAGACTCAAGGTTCGAAGCGAGTCGAAATGGGCGCGGGCAATATCCTGCGGTACACAAGTGGCGGCGGCGTCTTTCGGTCGAACAATACTGGTACGAATACGAATGTTGCCGGCGTGGAATTCAACGGCACGACCACACCGATCGACGGCGACTACAACAACAATGGCTGGGTCGATGCGGCCGATTACGTCGTTTGGCGCAATGCCGGTCCGGCCGACGTGCTGCCGAACGATCCCACTTCGGGCACAGTCGATGACACGGATTACACCACATGGCGAGGGAACTTCGGCAAGACGCGGTTCGGCATTCTGACTGCCGGCGACTCCAGCGCACCGGCCGAACTGGTCTTCACGACCAATACGGCGCTCGGCACGAGTGCGGCCGACCCAGGTGAGCAGCACAACCGTCTCATCGAGCTGATCAACACCGTGATTACGGACAACCCGCAGGGCGGCGCCGTGACTGTGGTGAAGAATGGTCCCGGGGCCGTGAGGACCTCCAATGGCGCGGCCACCCCCGGCGCCAGCCACACATTCAGCGGCGGTCTCTACCTGAATCGGGGCGTGTGGCGCTCGGATAACACGCGGAATGCGACCGGCGACAACGGCGCCGGCTTCGGGCTGGGTCCCGTGTACGTCGCCAGTGGGGCGCAGGCTTTTCCGCAGACGGATCAAATTATCAATAACGACTTCTTCATATCCGGCACGGGCATCGACGAAGGTAACTTCCACGTGGGTGCGATCCGCTCGAACGCGGACGGCAACATTTTCAACGGCAGGATCACGCTGATGGCCAATTCCCGCATCGGAGGCCGCGGGAGCCAGGCCACGAACGCCCACTTTACCGACGCCGACCTGTTCAATGACGGCACGTTATTCAACGGCAAGATTACCGGGAATTTTGACCTGGAGTTGAACGTGCAAACCGATCAGGGAGGTGTCGGACTCAATGGTGACATGCCGACGCTAATTCTGGCGAATTCGACGAACGACTGGAGCGGAAACACAACCATCGGCCGTGGCCGGATCCGCGTTGGCGGAACTGGAGAGGTGATCCCGCATGGTCCTGGAGCGGGCGATGTCACCATTCGCGGCCAGCTAAGTGCAGCGGCCCCGGCGGGCGCGTCCGGCCCGTCGATTCTTACGCTCGACAGCCGGACGGAGACGGTGAACGGCTTGTTCTCTGCGGGAGACCTTGTGGACGGCGTCGGCAATGATCTAGTGTTTGTCACCAACAGTACGGTCGGAGAAGCGACGCTCCGCGTAGGAGCAAACAACGCAACGTCGAGCTTCGGCGGCGTCATCACCGACGACACGTCGGTCAGCGGCATCTTGAAATTGGTTAAGATCGGGTCTGGCACGTTCACCGTAACCGGCGACAAGAACGCGTGGGGCGGCGACACCAACATCGAGGGCGGCAAGTTGACCATCACGACGACTGCGCCGAACCTTGCCGATGCGGCCGACGTGCGCGTGTTGACCGGCGCGCTGCTCGAATTGGACTATGGAGGTACCGACTTTATCGACTCGTTGTTCTTGGGCGGAGCTCAGGTGGCAGCCGGAGAATGGGGATCCCTCGCTTCTACCGCTCTGAACAAGAGTGCGTTCCTATTGGGCTTGGGGACATTGACGGTTCAGACCGGCCCCGGTAGCGGAGCCCTGGTGGGTGCCGTGCCGGAACCGGGGACGGTGGGGCTGCTCATCGTCGCCGCTCTGTTTGGAGGTGGCGTGCGGCGGGGCAGGCGAAGCATCGTGTAGTGGAGTCGACGGTTCTTGATAAGTGAGTGGGACAACCCCTCGCCGGAGTTTTCACCCGTGTGAGAACTTCGCGCGAGGGGTTTGTTATTGCGCGGCGTCATCTCATGCCGGTTCATGCGAGCGCACGGCGAGGCGGCCTAACAGGTCCGCGGCCGCACCGCTGTCGATGGCCGCGGCAACTTGTTCGGCGGCCTCCTTCGGTTGGTTCGTTTTTCCGGCGGCGATGAGGCCGGCGGCTGCGTTGAGTACAACGATGTCGCGCGGCGGACCGGGTTGGCCGGCGAGAATCCGTCGGATCATCGCGGCGCTCTCAACGGGGCCCTCGACCGCTAAGCCGTCGAGCGGCTGGCGGCGGATGCCAAAGTCGTCGGGTTGCCATTCAAAGTCACGCTGACCTTCAGTTGAAACTTCCGTCACGAACGTCTTGCCGTTGAGCGTCACGTCGCCGAGGCCGTCTTCACCGGAAACGACCAGCGTCCGCCGCGTGCCGAGCCGCTCGATCGCTCCGGCCAAGAGCGGCCGCAGCTCGGGCCGGCCGGCGCCGAGCAGTTGGTACTGGGCCCCGGCCGGATTCACGAGCGGGCCGAGCAGATTGAAGATCGTGCGGATGCCCAGCTTCTTGCGCACGGCGGCGACGTGCTTCATCGACGGGTGCATCAGCGGCGCGAAACAGAAGCACAGGCCTAGCTCATCGAGACAGGCCTCCACTTGCGGCACGCTGGCATTGATGTTCACGCCCAGCTCGGCCAATACGTCGGCCGATCCGCTGCGGCTGGTGATGCTGCGGTTGCCGTGCTTCGCGACCGGGACGCCGGCCGCGGCCGCGACGATCGCCGCCGTAGTGCTTATGTTGAACAGCTTGGAGCCGCCGCCGCCTGTGCCGCACGTGTCGAGCAGATTGGCGTGCCGGCTGCGGATGGGCGTCATGTGCCGCCGCATGGCCGCGGCTGCCCCGGCAAGCTCGTCGACCGTTTCCCCCTTGGCGGCCAGGGCGGTGAGCAACAGGCCGATTTGCTCGTCGGTCCACGCGCCGCGCATGATGGCGTCGATGGCGGCGGAGGTCTCGTCAAAGGGCAGGTTTCCGCCGCCGGCTACGCGGCCCAGGAGGGTGTCGATGTCGATGGGCATGGCCTGAATTGTAGCAAGATCATGTCGAGCAGCTAAACCGCAAGCGGCCGACGGGCCGTCGCGGGCGGCGGCAAATTTCACTTGAGATTGCCCTGCGGCAACCTTAGAATATCGGGCCGAGGGACCGGCTCCTCTTCGCGCATCGTGGCGATTGGCCGAGGATCGGATGGCCAGAAAAGTAATTCTCGATGTCGATCCGGGTATCGACGACGCAGTGGCGCTGTGCTTGGCGCTCGGTGACCCGTCGTTGGATGTGCTGGCCGTGACGGCGACCGGCGGCAACGTTTCGCCCGAACAGGCGACGGAAAACGTGCAGGCGATCGTCGAGCAGCTCGACCCGCCCCGTTTGCCGCGGCTGGGAGCCGCGTCGACCGATCAAATCCTGCGTGCCGACGCCCGCCACCTGTTTGGCGTGAACGGCCTGTGCGGCGCCCATTTCGCGGTCGCCCAGCGGCACCATCGCCATTCGTCGGTCAAGGTGATCTGTGACGAAGTTCGCGCGGCGCCGGGCGAAGTGACGATTGTGGCGACCGGGCCGCTGTCGAATATCGCGTCCGCTCTGCAACAGCAACCGGAACTGGCGGCGCTCATCGGCCATCTCATCATCCTGGGTGGGACGCTGGCCGGGCCGGGCAACGTGACCGCCGCCGCGGAGTTCAATATCTTCTGCGACGCCGACGCGGCCCGCGCCGTGTTCCGCTCGCCCGTCACCAAGACGTTGATTCCCATCGATGTCACCAGCCGCGTGGTGCTCGATCTGGACGTGCTGGAACGCATCCCAGACGGCAGTTCCAAACGCGGCGCGCTGCTGCGGCAAATTCTGCCCGGCGCGTTTCGCGCGTATCGCCAACATCTGGGCCTGGAGGGCATCCGCTTGCACGACACAGTGGCAATCGTCGCCGCATTGCGGCCCGATCTGTTCACGACCGAACGGATGTACGGCGACGTGGAAACGGACGGCACGCTAACCTACGGCGCGACCGTGTTCGATCGCCGCTTTCTACCCGAAAGTCCGCCCAACATGGATGTGGCGGTGGATATGGACACCAAGGCCGTCACCGAGTGCATCCTGGCCGGGCTGACCCGGGCGGCGTGAGGAAATTATATAGCCGACCCATTCTGGGTCGGTCTTCACATAGCCGACCCATTCTGGGTCGATCGTTGCA
>JBIOWO010000019.1:0-4418 GCA_044868555.1 Lacipirellulaceae bacterium
CTGTATCGCTCACCAGCAACTCGCCTAATGAAAGCTCGATCGTCGCGCCATTCAAATTCGACGCAAACGCGATCGTACGTGCCTCCGGGTCGAGATTGCTGACCCACAGCGCCTCCCGCAGCGACAAATCGCCCACCGAGTAATCGCCGTCCAACTCATCCGTCGCGATATCTACAATGAAATTGTTCGGGAACACGCCATCAGACTCGTAGGCGCCCATGTCGATGCGGCCCCCGACGATGCGACCAAACGGGTCGCCGCGCTGGTCAAACTCGGGCGGTGTCTGAAAGCCCGGATCGCCCGCGTCGATCGCCGGGCTACCGGCCAGCAGCGCGAGCGTCTGCGTCGGGCCGCCGTTGTTGCCCAGCGGCAGCAGCAGCGGGTCCTGATTGGTGATGTTGCCCGGCCCCGTGCTGATTACGGCCAACTGCGACGGCGTCAAACCGCCGACGTTGCGGATGAGGCTGTAGCGGACGGCGAACGTCGTGCTGTCCACCAGCAGCTCGGGATTCGCCGCGCCGGCCGCGTTGTTGGCGACGATGCTGTTGGCGAGCGAAATCGAGTCGCTATAGGCGACAAACCCGCCTCCCGCGGAGCCGGGCCCCTGAGTGCTGTTGCCGGCGATCGTGCTATTCCTGACATCGAGCGAAGGCCGCGGAAACTGGACGACGCCGTGATCGAATCCGCCGCCGTCTGAGTTCGAGCCTTGTGTGAAATTCCCGCTGATTGTGCTATTCACGATCGACAAGTGGCCGGCGGCCCGCAATCCGCCGCCCGGCGAATCGTTGCCCGCCGTAGAATTCCCACTGATCGTGCTGCCCGAGATGTTGACCACGAAAAAGCTGACCACGCCGCCCCCGGCAGCCAGATCGCCCGCCGCTGAGTCGCCGCTCAGGGCGCCAGTGGCCAGGCCGATGCCTCCGCGGGCGTACAGCCCGCCGCCGGGCGCCGAGACGCCCATGGTTTGATTGCCCGAGATCGTGCTGCCGATGATCGAGATACTGCCGTCCGCAAAGACGCCGCCGCCACCGGCACCCGCCCCCTCCGTGCGATTTCCCGTTACCACGCACTGGTTGAGCGTCAGGTTCCCGAGCGACTGCGAGCGGACCGCGCCGCCGCTGAAACTCGAGTCGCTGCCGGAATCGCCATTGTCGCCGGTCGTCCGGCCACCGGTGAGCGTCATTCCCGTGAGCGTACAAGCATCCGTGAACGCGGTGAAGTTGAAAATCCGCGATTGCTGCTGAGCGTCGATGGTCAACAGATTCGCCCCGGGCCCGCTGATCGTCAGCGCCCGCGTGACCACCAATTCGCCGTTGAGGAGCAACAGCGTCGCCGGCCCGCCGCTGAACAAGGACGGGGCGAAGCGAATTTCGTCCGCGCCACTGGCCTGGTCGCCCAATTCGGTTTGGGTGTCTGTGTTCGCGGCGAGGATCGCCTCGCGAAGCGTGACCGCGCCGTCCTGTAAATCGAAAGCGTCGCCCGTACTGTTGACCGTCAGCACGGCCAGCAGCCGCCGCGCTTCGAGCGGCTCGAACGCCAGCCGACGAAAACGGGGCCAGGCCCGCGCCGGACGGCGACGCTTCGCAGAATCACTCTGACGCGCCCGTCTCATCGTCGGCCCACGGTGGATCGGAAAAGCGGCTCACACAGCCGGCGTGGCGCCAAGTTGCTGCAGCTCAATAGTGTCCGACTCGGACCGCGGGAACCCGCGTTCTGATCCCTCAATTAGCCTCGCTGGAAGCTCCCCCTCCATGACTCCTGGCGCAATCTTCATTTTAGATGGCCGCCGAACCGCACGCAATGAAACGCACGCCAACGGCAACGTTGCCCTACGTTTTTCAGCCGCACCAGCCCGAGAAAGGGCCGTCAGCCACGCCGCGATCTGGCAAGCTGTACCGATCAAGTGAACGGTGCCGGCTCAAACCGCACAGCGCTCGAATGAGCGCTGTAGAATGAGCAGAACGAACGGGCAGAATCGTCTGACGAATTGGAGGTCGGAGATCCAATCGGCATTGGAGGCGCCTCGCGGATGAAGACGCCTTACATTGCGAGAGAACAAAAGAGCGGGCGACGAGATTCGAACTCGCGACGTCCAGCTTGGGAAGCCGATGCTAAACTGCTGTTTTCCAAATGGAAAACATAGCCTCGCACTACATTCCCCAGCGGGCCTGCACTACAATTCTTAAGTCCCTTCCAGCACCCCGCTCGGCCTGATTCTAAGGAGTCCAGGCAGTGCTTCGCAAGCCACGCAGACGGCGAATACCCGCCCTGAAGTTCACCAAGAACCGAGACATCGGCTGGCATGTTTCGTTTCGCGACCCCGTTACAGGGAACCCTCGCAAGCATCGGTTCGGGATGGTCAGCCGAGAGCAGGCCGACCAACTCTATCACGATTGGGTTGCCGCCCATCTACGTGGGCAGACGCCCAGCACCAAACCGAAGCGGCGAAAGAAGCTCGACCTCTCATTAGTCGAAGTTAAGCCTCAGAAAAACGGCGTCGTCGCCGAGATTCTGCCGGGCAGCCTGTTGCACATTGCGTCCGGGCTATTGCGTTACGAAGAGTCCCGGATTCGTACCGAAGCCGGACCTCGCCGAGCAGGCAGCATCTCCAAGGAAGTCTACGACCAACGGAAGGTGTACGCGAAAGAAATTCTCCAATTCATCACAACCCGGCATGGACAGGGAGCCGCTGGCCGCATGATGCTTGCCGACTTCAGCATGGAGGACGTGGAAGCCTACAACCGAGCAATCGTCGAATCCGGTTACTCGGCTTCGCAGGTCACAAAGCGGCTCCAATTTGTGAAGGCCATCATCGACCGTGCCGGTAGGCCCGAGCACGGCGGCCAGGTGCTCGCGTGGAATTGGAACTCTCGCGACGTGCATCATGGAAAGCCCTCTCGCAAACGAACTTTGCCATCATTAGCTCAGCTAAAACTGCTGCTCAGCAATTGCGGTGTTCGCGAGACGGCAATGGTTTGGATGGCTATTGGCTGCGGATTCGGTCAACGTGACCTCGCAGCAGTGCGAGTCGGTCAGATTGACAAGAAGAGCTACGACCTTCGTCGTGGCAAGACAGGCATTGAACGGTATGGCGAAACACCACCGATGGTTTGGAAGGTCATACAAGCGTATCTCAAGCGGTATCCCCGTCACGCAGGCGACCGCTTGTTCATTACTGCCAAAGGGATGCCGGTCGTTCACGAACACGCGGACTCTGTCCACCTGTGGTGGTCGAAGCTCGTCAAACGATTGGGAGACGACTGCAAAGGAGTCGGCGGCTTCTACACTCTGCGACACTTGGGGGCGACAGAGTTTGGCTCACGACCGGGATGCTCCATCGGAGCGATGAAGCGATGGCTTGGTCACTCGGCAAGTTCTGACATGGCCGATGTCTATATGAAGCCAGTGTCGCCAGAAAATCGTCCGGTCATCGAATGGGTCCGCAAGGCACTCGAAACGGGCAGAGCGGATATTCGCGAGAAGGCGAACTCCAAGAAATAGTCAGAAGCGGGTGAAGGGAATCGAACCCTCGTATCTTGGTTGGGAACCAAGCGCTCTGCCATTGAGCTACACCCGCGACCGGTCGCCGCTAATTTCACGCCACGAGAACCGGCAGAATCTTCCTCAATTCTAGCTGCCAGCCTTCCCGCTGCAAAGCTGCCACCCGCTCAATCTATTTGGCCGTTCTCAGCGGCATTGATTTCCATTCCGCCGTAGTCGCGGAACTGCACGGCCGCAGGCATTGCACGACGTGTCGTGTCGTAGGGATTGCCTTCTTTGCATTTCGAGCAACGGCAGCCGGGACTGACGGATGCGACCGAGAGCAACCCCGTGCCAGGCGAAGCCTGTCACTCGGCTTGCTGGCGGTCGCGAAGTCTTCTTTTCCGGCTGCAACGTCGCTCGTTTTTCGTCCGCCGAAGAGTGATTGTTCTTCAGCAATTGGTGAAAGAACTAATCACTTTCTTTAACGGAGAAAAACATGAGAAAGCAACCCATACTCACCAACAACAAAAACAGCGTCCAACTGGCCGTCTTTGAGCAGACCAGTAGCAAGGGCGGCAGGTGGTACTCGACCACAATCAAGCGACCCTACAAAGACAAAGGCGGTCAATGGCAACATGGCGGTCTGAACCGCGAGCAGCTTGAGGCAGTCATCGAACTAGCACAAGAGGCAATCTGTTTCATTGATTCTCGCCGAAAGCCAAAAGCAAAGGCTGCTTGACCGGCCGCAGGCTGGCCCATCAGGGCCAGCCAATTGACCGCCAACAATGCCGAGAGTTCAATACTTGGTTGCGAGTTCCGTAACCGCCGCTCGCATTAGTCTATGTGCCGTTTGCAAATAGCTGAATCGCACGGCCCTCGTTGGCTTCCCGGTTCTCTTTTCCTTCGCGTGCGATAGGTGACTACCATATCGCTTT
>JBIOWO010000020.1:0-18208 GCA_044868555.1 Lacipirellulaceae bacterium
TCGCGTCGGACCAGTTTTTCGTCTGATCGTACTTCGAGAATCGCACGCCTTCTTCGAAATATGGCAGCAGCAGCGTTAATCCGGCGATCCGCGGCAGTGGAGTAAGCCCGGCCGGCCTGACGCTCGACGGAAACGTTTTCTTGGTGTCCACGTAATTGTGAACGGCCAGGCCGAGCTGGCGGATGTTGTTCTGGCACGAGGACCGCCAGGCGGCAGCCCGCGCGGCCTGGATCGCCGGCAACAGCAGGGCCACCAGGATGCCGATGATCGCGATCACGACCAATAGTTCGACCAATGTAAAGGCTTGGCGCCGCTTTGATTCGGACGGAACGGAATTTCGAATGACCATGACAGGCGACCTCCATTAAAGTGGAAATGCGCCTCCGGTCACTCCAGTTGGCACGTGAATTGAAATCTAACGTCGTCAAGCCTTCGCTTGACCAAACAGCAATCTGTCAGACTGCAAAGCCTGACCTACGAGTTGTTCCGTCCCACCCGCAGCCGCCGCTTCTCCGTGCGGTCGATCTGGATGATGACACCGTCCTGGACGATGATGTTCACCGATCCGAACCGCAGACCACGCAACGAGTCGCGAATCTGGTTCAGCGCATCGTCCGCACCGGCTTGCTCCGGCCCGACGTTTTGTGCTTGATGGGATATGGGCTCCGTCACAGCGACTCCTCCACCGCTCATCTCAGAATTCCTTTTTTCGCCTAAACCGCAAGCGGCCTAAACCGCAAGCGAAATTAAATCTCGTAGTCGGGAAAGAACACCCGTGCGTTCTTCGGATAGATGTACACTTGCCGGCCTTCGGTCAGCTCGAGCCGCTGATAGTCGTCGAGGCTCAGGTCGACCAGCACTTCCTGGCCCTCCGAAGTCCGCGTTGTCACCTTGGCGATCGAGCCGGCCGGGTTGATCCGCAACACGTGAGCCGGAAAACTCGTGGCGCCGTTGCGATACAATTTGATGTCCAGTTCATGCGGCCGCATGTACACCAGCGCGGCCCCTTCGTCTTTTCCCGGGAAATAGTGCCCGTCGAGCGCCACTTCGCCCAGCATCGCCTTGCCCCCCTGCACTCGCCCGCGGAACACGTTCACCTGGCCCAAAAACTCCATCACAAACTGCGTCGCCGGCTTGTGGAACACTTCTTCGGGCGTACCGATCTGCTCGATCCGACCGTGATTCATCACCACGATGCGGTCGGCCACTTCCAGCGCTTCCTCCTGATCGTGCGTCACCAAAATGCTCGTCACATGAATCTCGTCGTGCAGGCGGCGGAGCCAGGCCCGTAGGCCTTGTCGCACCTTCGCATCCAGCGCCCCGAACGGCTCGTCCAGGAGCAGCACCTTGGGCTCGACCGCCAGTGCCCGGGCCAACGCGGCCCGTTGCCGCTGGCCGCCGGACAACTGCGAGGGGAACCGTTTCCCCAGGCCGTCGAGCTGCACAAGACTAAGCAACTCGTGTACCCTTCGGTCAATTTCTTCGCTTCTCGGTCGCAATTTTTTCGGCCGCACGCGCAGACCGAACGCCACGTTCTCAAACACGCTCATGTGGCGGAACAGGGCGTAGTGCTGGAACACGAAACCCACGGCGCGCTCGGCCGCCGGCCGGTTGGCCACGTCCTCTTCGTAGAACCGGATTCGCGCCCGCGTGTCGTAATGCGGCGTGTCCAGACCGGCGATGATCCGAAGCAGCGTCGTCTTGCCCGAGCCGCTGGGACCCAGCAGGGCGATCAGCTCGCCGTCGTGGATCGACAGGCTCACGTCCCGCAGTGCCTGGTACGTGCCGAACGATTTGCTAATGTGCGAAAGTTCGATACTCATCGGATGGATTCCTCTGCCTGTGCGGGCTCAAGGGCTTGCTCGTATTCGCGACGAACCCGCCATTCGACGACAGATTTAGCCGCCAGCGTCACGAGCGCCAGCAAGGCCAATAGCGACGCCATGGCGAACGCCGCGGCGAAGTTGTATTCGGTGTAAAGAATCTCAACGTGCAGCGGCATCGTGTTCGTTTTGCCGCGGATGTGGCCCGAGACGACCGATACGGCGCCGAACTCGCCCATCGCCCTTGCGTTGCACAGGATCACGCCGTACAGCAGTGCCCACTTGATGTTGGGCACGGTCACGCGCCAAAACGTCTGCCAGCCAGTGGCGCCCAGCGACACGGCCGCCAGCTCTTCATCGCAGCCCTGCTCCTGCATCAGCGGAATCAGCTCGCGGGCCACAAACGGAAACGTGACGAACAACGTGGCCAGCACGATGCCCGGCACGGCGAAAATGACTTGAATGTCGTGCGCGCGGAGCCACGGCCCCAGCCAGCCCTGCATCCCGAAGAGCAGCACGAAGATCAATCCCGAGATCACCGGCGAGACGGCAAATGGCAGGTCGATCAGCGTGATGAACACGCTCTTGCCGGGAAATTGGAACTTGGTGATTGCCCAGGCGGCCGCCACGCCGAACACCACGTTCAGCGGCACGCAGATTCCGGCCGTCAGCACGGTCAGCCAGATAGCGGACAACGCGGCCGAATTCGTGAAGCTGGCAAAAAAGACTCCCGCTCCCTTTCGCAAGGCCTCGGCGAAGATCGCCGCCAGCGGCACAAACAGCACCAGCGTCAGAAAGCTGAGCGATGTGCCAATCAGAAGCAGTTTAACCAGCAGCGGCTCATCGGTCGCGTGCCGCAGCCGGCCGACGATGTCGGTGCTCACGAGCGTCGTCTTGGGCGTGAGACCGCCCAACGATGGATTGGCGGCCGCGCTCATATCGCACCTCGCAGATTGCGGCCGCTCCACCACTGCAGCAGATTGATCGCAAACAGCAGCACGAACGAGGCAGCGAGCATCATCGTGGCGATCGCCGTGGCGCCGGCATAATCGTATTGCTCTAGCTTGGTGATCATCAAAAGCGATGCGATCTCGGTCTTCATTGGCATGTTGCCGGAGATGAACACCACCGAGCCGTATTCGCCCAAAGCCCGCGCGAAGGACAACGCGAAGCCCGTCATCAGCGCGGGCAGGATCGCGGGCAGGATGACCCGCCAGAACGTTTGCCAGCGGGTCGCGCCCAGGCTGGCCGCCGCTTCTTCCGTTTCACGGTCGATCTCTTCAATCGCCGGCTGTACCGTACGAATCACAAATGGCAGCCCGATGAATACAAGGGCCACGGTAATCCCCAGCGGCGTGAATGCCACCTTGATGCCCATCGGCTCGAGCACTTGCCCGAGCCAGCCGTTCTGCGTGTACACGGCCGTCAGGGCGATGCCCGAAACAGCCGTCGGCAGTGCAAACGGCAGATCGATCATCGCGTCGACAAATTTTTTGCCCGGCACGCTGTAACGGACCAGCGTCCAAGCCACGACGAGGCCGAACACTGCATTGACCAGAGCGGAGGCCAGCGACGTCAGAAGGGTCAGCTTGTAGGAGGCGACCACGCGCGGATTCCACGCGGCCGCCCAGAACCCGTCCCAGCCCAGGCTCCCGCTCTTGAAGACCAGCGCAGCCAGCGGAATCAGCACGACCAGGCTCAGGTACAGCACGGAGTACCCCATGGTCAGCCCAAAGCCGGGCAGGACGCTGCGGGTTGTTCGTGCGGTTGGCATGTTCATCGTACCGATCCTTGGCATTCGTCGCGTGCTCCGCACGCAGTTCAAACTTCAGTCACTGCAGCGTGTAGATCTGGTCAAACGTGCCACCGTCGTTGAAATGCTTTGCCTGGGCCTGAGCCCAATTGCCGAAGACTTCGTCGACCGTGAACAATTTGATCTGGGGAAAGCGCTTGAGGTCTTCCTCAGCGGCAAGCTTCGGCTCACTCGGCCGGTAGTAGTTCTTGGCGACGATCTTCTGCCCTGCCGGCGAATACAGGAATTGCAGATAGGCGTTGGCGACTTCGACCGCGTCGTGGCCGGCCGCGTTCTCGTCGACGACCGTTACCGGCGGCTCCGCGAGAATGCTTACGGACGGAGCGACGATTTCGAATTTGTCAGCGCCCAGTTCCTTGACGGCCAGCAGGGCCTCGTTTTCCCACGCCAGGAGCACGTCGCCGATGCCGTTCTGCACAAACGTCGTCGTTGAGCCGCGGGCACCGGAATCCAGGACCGGCACGTTCTTGATCAACTTCGCCACGAAGTCGCGGGCCTTTGCGTCATCCTGGCCGAAGTTTCGCAGGGCGTAACCCCAGGCCGCCAGGTAGTTGTACCGTGCTCCGCCCGATGTCTTCGGGTTGGGCGTGATTACCTGGATGCCGTCCTTGACGAGGTCGTCCCAATCTTTGATCCGTTTCGGGTTGCCATTGCGCACCAGAAAAACGATCGTCGACGTGTACGGGCAGCTATTGTTCGGCAGCCGCTTCTGCCAATCCTTGGGGTAGAGACCAGCCAGCTCCGAGATCTGGTCCATGTCATACGACAGGGCCAGCGTCACCACGTCGGCCTTCAAGCCATCAATGACCGCACGGGCCTGTTTGCCCGCCCCGCCGTGCGACTGCTCGACCTTAACCGTCTGTCCCGTCTGCTCTTTCCAATGGCGGGCAAACGCGTCGTTGAACTCTTGATACAGCTCGCGCGTCGGATCGTACGACACGTTGAGCAGCGTGACGGGCGGCATTGCGCCATTGGCTGCCTGCGCAACACTCGACGCAGGTGTCGAGGATGCAATCGACGAGGACGATCCGCAGCCCGTGAGCCCGACCAGACTCAGCAGCACTGCGAATCCGATCGCTCTCTTGCGAACGAAGCGCGGCCCGGCAACGATTGGTGATTTCAACGATTCCATGACAGGGTTCCCTCCGCCGATTGAAGTGACGAATCCTCGATGGGCAAACCGCAACCCGGGTGCCATTTACGGCTGATACGTGGAAAACGCCGGAAATCACGACGAAAATGCCGAGGCGTGCTGGCACAAGCAGAATGGACCAGGCCGTTATCTATGATATATACTGGAACTAGTCCGTGGTATTACACGGCATCCGTTCTATTTAACGGGTGCTAGCCCGTGAGATTTACTATGCCGACACTCGACGTACTGCTGCTGCCTGTCTGGCAAGAGGTGTGCCGGCACATGGAATTAAGCGAACTGGCTGATTCCATCGCCGCTTTGCTGCGGGAGCACGTGCCGCTCGAGTCGCTCGCGTTTCGACGTCTCGAACCCGAACATCGCCGTGTGCGGATCATCGCCAATTCGTCGGCCGCGGCGGCGGCCGCAGAGCCGGGCGACGTGCACCTCTCCGATTCCAATTGGAAGCGGCTGGAACGCTGGATCCGCGGGCGCAAGTACGTTCACAGCGCAGCCGAGCGACGACAGGTTCAGACTTTACTTGAACTGGTGGATCAGCCTTTGCCGCTGAACGACATGTTTTTGTCGCCCCTCGTCGGCGAACATGGGTCGCAAGGCATTCTGTCCGCGATCGCCAACGAGGGCCAACGATTCTCCAGCGGGCACCTCGAGCTGCTGTCCGCCATCCAGGAACCGATGGCGGTGGCTCTCGATAACGACGCCCGCATGCATGAACTGGCCGCACTCCGCGAGGCGGCGGAAGCAGAGCACCGCTCGCTGCTCCATCGGTTCGGACGCAAAGTCAGCGGCGAGACGATCGTCGGCGAGGAATCGGGCTTGAAGCAAGTGATGGAGCGCGTCGAGATGGTTAGCCGCTCCGACGTGCCGGTGCTGATCCTGGGAGAAACGGGCACGGGCAAGGAGTTGGTGGCCCGCGCGATTCACAGCCGCAGCGATCGCCACAGTGGCCCGTTCTTGCGCGTCAATTGCGGGGCGATTCCGCGCGAGCTGATCGATTCGCAATTGTTTGGGCATGAGAAGGGCAGCTTTACCGGCGCGTCGGAGACTCGCCAGGGCTGGTTCGAGCGGGCCGACATGGGCACGCTGTTTTTGGACGAGATTGGCGAGCTGCCGCTCGACGCCCAGGTCCGTTTTCTGCGGGTGTTGCAGGACGGTTTCGTCGAGCGAGTCGGCGGGGCCAAGGCGATTCACGTCAACGTCCGCGTCGTGGCGGCCACGCACCGCGATCTATCGGGCATGGTCCGCGACGACGCCTTCCGCGAGGACCTTTGGTATCGCATCGCCGTGTTCCCAATCCTGTTGCCGCCGCTGCGCGATCGAGTGGAGGACATCCCCGCGCTGGCCAGTCATTTTGCCGAGCGCGCGGCCATTCGCTTCGGTCTCGCGCCCGTCGAGCCGAATGCCGCCGACATCCGGCTGCTGCAAAGTTACGATTGGCCGGGCAACATTCGCGAGCTGGGCGCGGTGATCGATCGGGCGGCAATCCTGGGCGACGGCGACACGCTCGAGTTCGCGGCCGCCCTCGGCCTGGCGACGCCACGCGGTCCGCACGAAAATGCTCCCGAGCTGGGATCGCTACCGTCGACGGCCCCCCGCCATTCGGGCCACATTTCGTCGCTCAACGAAGCGATGCGCCGACATATCGAGGCGGCCCTGCGGGCTACTCATGGGCGCGTGGAAGGCCCGCGCGGCGCGGCCAGGCTGCTCGCGATCAATCCGCACACGCTTCGCGCCCGCATGCGCAAGCTGAAGATCGACTGGGCCGCCTACCGCGAACCGGGCGACGACTTCTCAATCTGATTCTGAGCCCTGCGGAGCGCCAAATCGGGTAGGATTCGCGGGGCTCGACCCACCCTGCTTCTTCCGCGCCGTCGCGCAGAAATCCCTCGCGTCTTGACAATTTCTTGATACGGCCGCGCGCGCTTTTGACACGCATTTGACGCGGCAATCGATAGGATTCAATCAGGAATGTCGATCGTCATTGGGTGCTCGTGGAAAACGGGTAAATCACGCCTCGGAATATCGCCATGACCGATTTCATGATCCTGTTGATTGTCGCGGCCTTCACCGCGCTGACGTGGCTATTGGTTGTGTTGTGCGACCGCTTGACGGGAGAGAAGCGATGAACGGTAGCGAGATCATCGGTTTGCTGTTGTCGCTTGGGCTGCTGGTGTACCTCACCGTAGCGCTGTTGAAGCCGGAGTGGTTCGCATGACTGCCAACGATTGGATTCAATTGGTCCTCTACTTTTTTGTGCTCGCCGCGCTGGTCAGGCCATTGGGCCGGTATATGGCCCGCGTCTACGAAGGCAAGACGTGCGGGCTGGATCGTCCGCTGGGCTGGCTGGAGCGCTTGTTGTACCGCTTGAGCGGCATCGATCCCGCACAAGAGATGTCGTGGAAGACGTACACGGTCGCCGTGCTGTTGTTCAACGCCGTGGGCTTCCTGGCAGTGTACGCGATCTTACGCCTGCAAGGCGTGCTGCCCCTTAATCCCCAAGCATTTCCGGCCAACCCGCCCGATCTGGCTTTCGACACGGCGGCCAGTTTTGCATCGAACACGAACTGGCAGAGCTACAGCGGCGAGACGACGTTGAGTTACCTGTCGCAGATGCTCGCCCTCACCGTTCAAAACTTTGTCTCCGCGGCCAGCGGCATAGCCGTGCTGGTCGCACTAATCCGCGGCCTGGCTCGCCGGAGCGCGGAGACGATCGGCAACTTCTGGTTCGACCTGGTGCGATCGACCTTGTACATCCTCATGCCGTTGTCGGTCGTCGTCGGCTTGATTCTAGTCTCGCAAGGCGTCATTCAGAACTTCAAGCCTTACCAGTCGGTCGAACTGCTGCAGCCGATCACTGTGGCGGACGGGACGAGCGTCACGACGCAATCGCTGGCCATGGGGCCGGCCGCATCGCAAGTTGCGATCAAGCAGCTCGGTACGAACGGCGGCGGGTTCTTCAACGTCAATTCGGCCCACCCATTCGAAAACGCCACGCCGCTGTCGAACTTCGTCGAGCTGCTTTCCATCCTGCTGATTTCCGCCGCCTTGTGTTACACGTTCGGCGTGATGATCGGCGACACGCGGCAGGGCTGGGCCCTGCTGGGAGCGATGTACGTAATCCTCGTTCCACTAACGATCTTTGCCGTGTGGCAGGAGCAATCGGGCGTGCCCGCCTACAGCGCGATGGGTGTCGATCAAGCGGCCACAGTCGCCCAATCGGGCGGCAACATGGAGGGCAAAGAAACTCGTCATGGCATCGTCAATTCGGCCCTTTGGGCATGTGCCACGACCGGCGCCTCCAACGGCAGCGTCAATTCGATGCACGATTCGTTCACGCCGCTAGGCGGCCTGGTGCCGATGTGGCTCATCCAACTCGGCGAGATCGTGTTCGGCGGTGTCGGCAGCGGTCTCTACGGCATGTTGATGTTTGTGATCGTGGCCGTGTTTGTGGCGGGGTTGATGGTGGGCCGCACTCCCGAATACCTGGGCAAGAAAATCGAAGCCTACGAAATGAAAATGGCCTCGCTGGTCATTCTGATTCCGCCGCTGGTCGTGCTGGTGGGCACGGCAATTGCCGTCTGCGGTCCCGGACTGGAGTATGTATCCGGCGAGGAAGTGAAAAGCAACCTTAACAATCCCGGCGCACACGGATTCTCGGAAGTGCTGTACGCATTCTCCTCGGCCGGCAACAACAACGGCAGCGCGTTCGCCGGGCTTACAGCCAACGAGCCGTTTTACAACACGATGCTCGGGCTGGCGATGTTTGCGTCGCGCTACTGGCTGATGATTCCGACGCTGGCGATCGCCGGCTCGCTGGCCCGTAAAAAATACACTCCGCCCGGCGCAGGCACCTTGCCGACGCATCGGCCGCTGTTTGTCGTGATGGTCGTGAGCACGATCCTGCTCGTCGGTGCGCTGACGTTTGTGCCGGCACTCGCACTGGGGCCGGTCGTCGAACAACTTCAAATGATCACGCCTTAGCGACTAACCATGTCTGCAACCGCTAAAACTCGACCGCTGTTTGATCCGCCGATCGTTCGCCGAGCGATGATTGATTCGCTGTGGAAGCTCGATCCGCGCCGTCAAGTCCGCAACCCGGTGATGTTCACCGTCC
Organism: Lacipirellulaceae bacterium; assembly: GCA_044868555.1. Taxonomy (GTDB): domain Bacteria; phylum Planctomycetota; class Planctomycetia; order Pirellulales; family Lacipirellulaceae; genus JABDGM01. Next base: position 8,904 of record JBIOWO010000020.1, read on the forward strand.
TCGTCGGCAGCACCCTTACGACGGGTCTGGGTATCCACAACCTGATCACCGGCGGCCCGGAGTCGACCTTGTTTATCTTCGCGGTGTCGGCCTGGCTGTGGTTTACCGTGCTGTTCGCGAATTTCGCCGAAGCGATGGCGGAGGGGCGCGGCAAGGCACAGGCCGATTCGCTCCGCGCGACCCGCCGCGACGTGCCGGCCAAAAAGCTTGACCAACCGCGGTACGGCGCCGCTCACCATGCGGTATCGGCCGCCTCGCTGCGCAAGGACGATATCGTGCTGATTGAAGCGGGCGACTTTGTCCCTAGCGACGGCGAGGTGATCGAAGGCGTAGCCTCGGTCGACGAAAGCGCCGTCACGGGCGAGAGTGCCCCCGTTATCCGCGAAAGCGGCGGCGATCGCAGCAGCGTCACCGGCGGCACGCGCGTGCTGTCCGACTGGCTCGTCGTCCGCATCGTGGCCAACCCGGGCGAGACGTTCCTGGACCGCATGATCGGGCTCGTCGAAGGGGCAAGCCGCCAAAAGACGCCGAACGAAATCGCGCTCGACATCTTGCTGGCCGCGATGACGATCATCTTTCTGTTCGTCTGCGCGACGCTGCTGCCGTTCTCGAAATACAGCGTCGCCGCCGCAGGTCTCGGCAGCCCAATCACCGTCACCGTGCTGGTCGCCCTCTTGGTGTGCTTGATTCCGACGACGATTGGCGGCCTGCTGTCGGCGATCGGCATTGCCGGCATGGACCGCATGATCCAGGCCAATGTGATTGCGATGTCCGGCCGGGCCGTTGAAGCGGCCGGCGACGTGGACGTGCTGTTGTTGGACAAAACGGGCACGATCACGATGGGCAATCGCCAGGCGGTCGAGCTGATCCCGGCCCCCGGCGTGACGCTGCCGCAACTCGCAGACGCTGCCCAACTGGCGTCGCTCGCCGACGAAACACCCGAAGGCCGCAGCATCGTTGTCCTGGCCAAAGAGAAATACAACCTGCGCGGACGGAGTGTCCACGACCACGGTGCCACCTTCATTCCATTTTCGGCTCAAACCCGGCTCAGTGGCGTCGACTTCGACGGCCGCCAGATTCGCAAGGGAGCTGCGCAGAGCATCGATCAATTTATCCGCGACAAGGGCGGCAGTACGCCGGCCGAAGTTCGCGACTCTGTGGACGATATTGGCCGTCGCGGCGGCACGCCGCTCGTGGTGGCCGACGGATCGCGCGCGCTGGGCGTAGTCTACTTGAAAGACGTGGTGAAGGGCGGCATCAAAGAACGATTTGTCGAGCTCCGCCGGATGGGCATCAAAACCGTGATGATCACCGGCGACAACGTGCTCACGGCCACGGCGATCGCCGCCGAAGCGGGCGTGGACGATTTCCTGGCAGAGGCCACGCCCGAAGCCAAGCTGAAGATGATTCGCGAGTACCAGGCCGGCGGCCGGCTGGTCGCGATGACGGGCGACGGCACGAACGACTCGCCCGCGCTCGCCCAGGCCGACGTGGCCGTGGCAATGAATTCCGGTACGCAGGCTGCCAAGGAAGCGGGCAATATGGTCGACCTCGATTCGAACCCCACCAAGCTCATCGAAATCGTCGAGATCGGCAAGCAACTGCTGATGACCCGCGGTTCGCTGACCACATTCAGCCTGGCCAACGACGTGGCCAAGTACTTCGCGATCATCCCGGCCGCTTTTGCCACTACGTATCCTGTGCTCGATCGGCTCAACGTGATGCACCTGGCCACGCCCTCCAGCGCGATTCTGTCGGCGGTGATCTTCAACGCTTTGATCATCATCGCACTGGTGCCGCTCGCGCTGCGCGGCGTGCCGTATCGCGCGGTCGGAGCCGCCCGCCTGCTCCGCGACAATTTGCTTGTGTACGGCCTGGGCGGATTGATCGTGCCGTTTATCGGCATCAAGGTGATCGACATGCTGCTGGTCGCCATGCATTCAGCGTAGGAGAAGTGATGACATGTTTGCTCAACTTCGCTCTGCCGTATTGCTCTTCCTGCTGCTGACGTTGGTGACAGGTGTCGCGTACCCAATCGTCATGACCGTAATTGCGCAGGTTGTGTTCCCTGCGCAGGCCAACGGCAGCCTCATCGAGCGCGATGGAAAAGCCGTCGGTTCCACGCTGATTGGACAGCCGTTCGACGACCCGCGCTTTTTCTGGAGTCGGCCGTCGGCAACTGGGCCGGTGCCGTACAACGCGGCCGCTTCGACCGGCAGCAACTACGGGCCGACGAATCCCGCGCAGCTCGACGTCGTCCGCCAGCGCGTGGAAGCCATTAAGAAAGCCAATCCCGACCAAGTCGGCCCGGTGCCAGTCGATCTGGTGACCGCTTCCGGCAGCGGCCTCGATCCGCACATCAGCCCGGCAGCCGCCGAGTACCAAATCAATCGCGTAGCAAAATCGCGCGGCCTGGAAGCTCAGGCCGTGCGCCGCATCGTGGCCGCCAACACCGAGGGCCGCACCCTCTGGCTCTTGGGTGAACCGCGCGTCAACGTGCTGAAACTCAACCTCGCTCTGGACCAGCTGCAACGATAAGAAAAGCCTCACGCCAAGGCGCATGACTCGTCCTCCCTGGCGCGCGGACGAACTACTATAATCAAGACATGGGCATGGTCGATTCGCGCCCCAATCCTGATGAACTTCTGGTTCGCGTCGCGCAGGAGGAATCCCGCGCGCGGCGCGGCCGATTAAAGCTGTTCTTTGGCTACGCGGCCGGCGTCGGAAAGACCTACGCGATGCTGCAGGCGGCGCGGGCGCTCAAGTCGGAAGGCCGGGACGTGGTCGTCGGTTACGTCGAGCCGCATGCTCGTCCGGAAACCCAAGCGCTCGTGGAAGGCTTGGAGTGCCTGCCGACGCTGGACATTCCCTATCGGGGTGCCGTGCTGCGTGAGTTCGATCTCGACGCCGCGCTGGCCCGCCACCCGGACGTGTTGCTCGTCGACGAATTGGCTCACACGAACGCGCCCGGCACACGGCACACCAAGCGGTGGCAGGATGTCGAGGAGCTGCTCGACGCGGGCATCGATGTGTACTCCACCGTCAACGTGCAGCACGTCGAGTCGCTCAACGACGTGGTCGCCCAGATCAGCGGCGTCACCGTTCGCGAGACCATTCCCGACGAAGTCTTTCAGCGTGCCAACGAGGTCGCGATCGTCGATCTGCCGCCGGATGAACTGCTCGACCGGTTGCGGCAAGGCAAAGTATACGTGCCGGCCCAGGCCGCTCAAGCGCTCGAACGATTCTTCCGCAAGGAGAATCTGGTGGCTCTGCGAGAGATCGCCCTCCGCGAGACGGCCAACCGCGTTCATGAAGAGGTCGAATCGGCCCGCTTGAGCCGCGCGGCCAAGGCGCCGTGGGCGACCAGCGAGCGGCTATTGGTGTGCGTCGGCCCGAGTCCCACTTCGGCGAAGGTGATCCGCGCCGCCAAGCGACTGGCCGATCGGCTCGATGCGGCGTGGCTGGCCGTGCACGTCGAGTCGGCCCGCGCCGCCGAAATGTCGCCGACCGATCGTGAGCGACTGCACCAGAACTTGCGCCTGGCCGAGAGCCTCGGGGCCGAGAACGTGCACATCACGGGCGACGACGTGGTGGGCGACTTGCTCGACTACGCCAACAGCCGCAACGTCACCAAGATTGTGGTCGGCAAGACCGATGTACCGCACCGCCGATTTTTTCACCGACCATCGCTGGTGGACCGCCTCATCCGCCACAGCGGCAATATCGACGTGTTTGTAGTCCGGGGATTGGCTGAACCACTTTACGTGGCTGCGCCGCCAGCCGCCTCCGCGTGGTCGCTCCGACCCTGGATCGGCACCTTGGTGGCGCTCGCCGTCGCCACGGCCGCGGCCTTTGCGTTCGATGCGCTCGGATTCAGCGAAGCCAATCTCGTGATGGCGTATCTGCTCGCGGTGGTGTTTGCCGGCAGTCAATATGGCGCCTGGCCGTCGGTCGCCGCATCGGTTCTGGCCGTGGCGCTGTTCGATGTACTGTTCACCATTCCGTACTACCGATTCACGGTCCACGATCCACAATACGTCATCACTTTCGCAGTGATGTTGATCGTTGGGCTGTTTGCCAGCACGATGATGGCCCGCCGCCGCTATCAGGCCGAAGTGGCCCGCCGCAACGAACGCCGCACCGAGGCGCTGTATCGCCTCAGCCGCCGGCTCATTACGATCTCCGACCGCCACCAATTGATCGACGAAGCGGAACGGATGGTTTCGGAGGTGTTCGACGCGCATGCCGTCATCTTTCTGCCCGACGCTGATCGCAAGATCCGGCCGATCCTAGACCATCCGGCGATGTTTGCCGCCAGTGCGTCCGAATTTGCCGCCGCCCAGTGGGTGCTCGATCACAACGAGCCGGCTGGCATCGGCACCAACACGCTTCCCAGTTCTCAATCGCTCTACTTGCCGATGGCCACGCCAAACGGTGTTGTCGGCGTGATGGCCTTGCAGCCGGCGCAGCCCAATCAGGAGTTTTTTCCGCCCGATGTGCGGCAATTACTGGAAACATACACTGCGCAAATTGCGTTCGCCTTGGAACGCGATCAGCTCGCGGAGCAATCTCGGCTGGCGGCGGTGGCGATCGAGACCGAGAAGCTGCGCAGTTCGCTATTGAGCGCCGTGTCGCACGATCTGCGGACGCCGCTGGCCGGCATCGCCGGCGCCGCCAGCAGCCTCGCCGAGGCGAGCGACTCGCTGCCCGACCTGACACGGCAAGAGCTCTTGGACACGATCTGCGACGAGTCGAAGCGGCTCTCGCTGCTGGTGGAAAACTTGCTGCACATGACGCGGCTCTCCAGCGGGATCATCCAGGTCGACCGCCATTGGCAGCCGGTGGAGGAAGTGATCGGCTCGGCACTTAACCGCATGGACCGACCGCTCGACGGCCGCCGCGTCGAGGTCGAGCTGGACGACAATCTGCCGCTCGGCCACTTCGACGAGGTGCTCGTCGAACAAGTGCTCGTGAACCTGCTGGATAACGCGGTAAAGTATTCTGCGCCGGGGACTCCGATACTGATCACCGCCGAGCGCGAGAACAACGGCGTCGCGATCGCTGTGTCTGATCGTGGCCGGGGACTCGCGCCGGGTGATGAGGAGCACGTGTTCGCGATGTTCTACCGCGGCGCCGACGCCCGGCCCGATCGGCGCGGCACAGGCCTTGGCCTGGCGATCTGCCAAGCGGTGGTCCGCGCGCACGGCGGAACCATCCACGCGGAAAATCGCCCGGGCGGCGGCACCACGGTCCGATTTGTCCTGCCCCATGCCGGCACACCGCCGGTGATTGAGCTTGCCGGCGAGATCGCTTCGGCGACCGGGAAAGACGTTTCACACGATTCATGACATCCAATCCGCCTCTTATCGCGATCATCGAAGACGAAGCGCCAATTCGCCGCTTCCTGCGGGCATCGCTGTCGGCTGAGGGATTTCAGATTGTCGAAACCACTACCGCTCACGACGGCCTGCGCTCAATCACGCAAAATCGGCCCGCGCTCGTGTTGCTGGACTTGGGACTGCCCGACGGCGACGGCCTGGAAATCGTTCGTGAAGTACGCGGCTGGTCGTCGCTGCCGATCATCGTCATTTCCGCGCGCGGTGAAGAGAAGAGCAAGATCGCGGCGCTCGACGCCGGCGCCGACGACTATCTCACCAAGCCTTTTGGCGTCGGCGAGCTGCTGGCCCGCATCCGCGTCGCCCTCCGTCACGCCGGTCGCATCGCTGCCGGTGGGGCCGAGGATACTGTTCTGCATTGCGGCCCGCTGAAGATCGACCTGGCCGCCCGTCGCGTGCTGCGAGACAACCAGGAAATCAAGCTCACGAAGATCGAATTCGATCTGTTGGCCGCACTGGTGCGCAACGCCGGCAAAGTGGTCACCCACCGCTTTCTGCTGAAGGAAGTATGGGGCTCCCATGCGGCGGGCGACGCACATTACGTCCGCGTCTACATGGCCAATCTCCGCAAGAAGCTCGAGCAGAATCCCAGCCGGCCCGAGTTCCTGCTCACCGAACAGGGCGTGGGTTACCGGTTGCGGACGGAATAGCGGCCGGCTCAGCCTGCGTTGGTCAATGGACGACCAGAGCGAACCTTGGCCAGCCATTTTGACGCTTCAATGAGTTCGTTCTTGCGTCCGTGGCTGCCATCTCTTTTGCCGTGCAGTTGAGCGCAACTCGCGTCGCACAAGGGTGATCGGAAGAATCGGCAAGGCGAAATCGCGATCTGGCACAGTGCTTGCTTAACATTTCCAGCGTGTGAACAGAAATTCGTGCCGTCGTTGCAGTGTTTGCAAAGCAACATACGTCGGCGGCCCGGCAGCGGATACGAACGGAAAGGAAGGTGCGTCATGTTAGGGTGGGCTCTCACATTTTTGATCGTCGCGCTGATTGCTGGCGCGCTCGGCTTTACGGGCGTCATGGGTACAGCCGCATATTTTGCGCAAATACTCTTTGTCGTGTTTCTCGTGCTGTTCTTAGTCAGTCTGCTTGTCCCGCGAGTGCGTCCACCAATTTAGGTTGACGCCCCACTGCCAGCGGGGACCGGCGGTGAATGCACATGAAAGGACAGATTCATGCGTGCGTTACTCATACTTCTGGTGGTTGTCTTGCTGTTGGCGGTCGTCGGTTGGATCAGATTCCACGATTCGCCGCAACGATCGACGATTAGCATCGAAAAAGAGGAGATCAGGCAAGATACAGAGGGCATGGTCGAGCGCGGGAATGAGTTCCTGGAAAATACGCGGCAGGCGGTGGATACGGATGCCTCGCAAACCGATGGCGCAGCTCCAAACGGTGCGCCAATCGAATCGCCGCCGGCAGCGACGGATGCTGCTCCGCCGCCAGCCGAAACGCGAGAACCCGTGGCACAGCCACCGGTAACACCACTTCGGTGACGATTGGGCCGGAACAGCTTGAACTGGCAGTGGTAAGATCGATCGTGAACCAAGATCTTGTGGGTTGGTGTCGCCGGGGGTGGGGCTGGTCGAGCAGCCGGATGCGGTTGAGCTGGAATCGCCGCATTCGGAAAAGCTCCACCCCCGGAACCCACAGACGGGCCAATCTCTCTTACGCCGTTTCTGTTGCAGCTAACAGACGCGTATTTACCGCGTGAATGCGCGACGCGTTGCTGATGCCCCGCAGCAGCGTCACCAGCATGTGGACGCGGCCCATGTCGACTTGGTAGGGCGACCGCGGCGGCGGCGAAGCTAGCTCGATGGCGCCGTTTGAAGTAATGTTCAAAGCCAACTTGCCATCGTCGTATCGATAGCCGCCGCCGGACAGGTCGGCCAACTCGTATCGCTGCGACTGCATTCGCCCCGACAACGTGAGTTCGCCCGGGGCGCCATCGAGCAGGAATCCATCGTGCGGGGCGCCGGCCTCGAACGCTCGCCGACTGCCGTAAAAGTTTGGCTTCTTCAAATACGGCCCGTCGTACTCGGGGCAAAATGTGTCGCAGTTGCCGCAATGATTGCAATAGTCGGCAAAGTTGGCGATCTGCTCGGAGTGCTTCAGTGCGAATTCGCGCTCCTCGCCGATTGGCGTGATGCTTCCGTCAGGTCGCACCTCCATGTCACGGTACGTGAGCCGGACTTCGCCCGGGTGATACGCGAAATTCGCGTCGTTCGGGCAAACCGGAATGCACTTGTCGCACGTAATGCAATCGAACGTCACCAGGTGCGAGTCGATTCGTTTGGGCACGGCACGATTCTGCGCCGCGCGGTATCGCGGGTCGGCCTGCGCCTCGGCCACGACGAGCGGCGTATTCAAGAAGCCCGCCTTGATCGGGTCGCCGCCGGCCGCTGCGCGCTGACCGCGGAAATCGAGGATGAAGTCATCAATCGTTCCCGCACCGACTTTTGCCATTTGCTGCTCGAGGTCGTGCAAATAGGGCGGCAAGCGGCCGTAGCCGCCCGTCTTCAGCAGGTCGGTGCAGGTCGTCACGGGCACGATGCCGCAGGCCACGACGTTGGCCGCGTTCTTGCGGTCGATGCCGGCAGAAAATGAGATCGGGAATTCGGCCCCGACCGCCTGGCGAAACTCGCCGGCCAGCGTCAGCGTGATCACGTGCAGCGGCGCACCCGATAGATACATGATCTTTTCAGTCGGCTGGAAGAAGTCGCGATGATTTTCCACCTCCAGCGTGTTGGAGAACTTCGCGCCGAATTTCAGGCCCCGCGAATTGGCCAGCGCGGTCAGCCGCCCGCAAATCTCCAGCGATTCGTCGAACTGCAACCCCGACGTGTAGGCCTTCGGATTCACCCGCAGCTCGGTGTAACCCATCACGTCGTACAGCAAATGTTCGAGCTTCTCCTGGCCGAGCATCGGCGGATTCATCTTGACGATCACGTGCACGTCGAGTTCGCGGAGCAGGAACGCGCATATCCGCTCGATTTCGTCGGCCGGGCAGCCGTGAAACGTGGAGAGCGTGATGCTGCGACTGAGGGCCGTGGGATAGTCGAGATCGCGGAGCCGCCCGAGCCGCCGCGGAATCTGCTCCCGCAGCCGCTGGACGCTGTCATGGGCGTCGATCATGCCGCGAATGAACTCGACGACCTTTGGCGATTGAATGCCGGCCAGGTCGTAGCCGATCGACATGTCGTAGATCGTCTCGCCGCTCGTGCCCGCCATGTCCACGTCGCCGAACGGTCGCCCGAATTCGTCCGGCGCGTGCCGCAGCATGTGGATCAGCATCGCCCCTTGCACGTACTGGTCGAGCGACTCGGCGACGCGCAGCTCTTGCGACCACTCGACGTTGTAACCGACGTTGGCCGCGTCGATGCAGGGGCGGGAAATCTTCAGCTCGTCGTTGATCTGGACCGTCTTCAATTCCATGATCCGCGACCCGGCCAGCCACGACAGCACCAGATTCTGAGCCATCTGCGTCTGCGGACCGGACGCCGGCCCGATCGGATTGCCGGCCACGCGATCGTGAAACCGCACCGAGAGATCCGCCGGCGAGTCCGCTTCAGCGGACGGGATAAACCACCGCCGCGCCGGCAAATCGAACATCGCCTGCTGATTCTGAAATTCCAGCCGCATCCGCTGGATCAGCTCGGCAAACGGCGTGCAGAAAAGATCGACCATCGAGAGCGAGCCAAACAAAGTGTAGTCATCTCGCTCCGCGAGATGAGTTCCCACTCGCGGAGCGAGAGGAATACACTGCCATGGAGCAGTCAGTAGACGGTCGCCATTATAACTTGCGGTCGCTGGTCTGGCTTCCCTCTCGCTCTCAGGATAATCTGTAGGTCGAGTCCAATTCGGCAATATCCATGAACCTTTTCATCACCGAACTGACCTGCGTGCTGT